>WTHE01000375.1:1493-5895 GCA_011523315.1 Candidatus Binatota bacterium | reverse complement strand
GCCCAGCGCAGGCTGAGAAGTTGTGTTCAGACCGGGGCTATGCTAGGACTGGGGCGCCGAGGATTTGTGTTGACCCGGAGCTGAGTCGAGGATTTTTTGGACCTGAGAGGGAGTAATGCCGCCACGACGAAGTCGAAGCCGAAGCCGAAGCCGATCCCAAAATCGCAATACCCCCAGACCTGAGCGGACCACCGACTCCGATGCCATCGAGATGACCGGTACGGTTGTCGAAGTCCTGCCCAACGCGTTTTTTCGAGTCAAGCTCGAAAACGAGCACATTGTCCTGGCCCATGTCGCGGGCAAGATGCGCAAGTTTTTCATCAAGATCATCCAGGGCGATACCGTCACCGTCCAGCTCTCCCCGTACGACCTGGACCGGGGCCGCATCACCTTCCGCCGCCGCTAAGCCGCCTCGTCGCGGTTCAGCCCTGTCCGCCGCCGATGATCGACTCGGCCGCCTGTCCGGCGGCCACCCGCTGGATATTGGCAAAGCCAAAGCTGATACGCCGCGCCCAGGTGTCGAGGGTGACGCCGGCAATATGGGGCGTGACAACCACATTGTCCAGGTCGAGTAGCGGGCTGTCGGTCGGCATCGGCTCGGCGGCAAACACGTCCAGTCCGGCGCCGGCAATCTGTCCGGTGCGCAGGGCGTCAATCAGCGCCGGCTCGTCAACCACCGGACCGCGCGAGGTGTTGATCAGGATGGCCGAGGCTTTCATCAGCCCCAGCGCCCGGGCGTCGATGATGCCCCGGGTGTGGTCGGTCAACGGGGTGTGGACTGACACCACATCGGCCTCGCCCAGCAGCTCGTCCAGGGGCAGGGCGGTGGCGCCCAACTCCCGCTCAAGCTCGGCCGGCGCACGGACCGTATCGTAGTAGCGAAGCGTGGTCTCAAAGCCGCTGGCCAGGCGGGCCAGCTGGCGGCCGATGCGGCCAAAGCCGACAATCCCCAGGGTCTTGGCCCGGAACTCGCGCATGCCCAGGGTTTCCTGCAAGCCCAGCCAGCGTCCCTGGTGCAGGCTGTCGTGGTGCAGAGGCAGTTTTTTATACACGGCCAGAATCAGCAGCAGGGCGTGCTCGGCCACCGTCGGGGCGTTGGCCCCGCCGTTGTTGGCGACCGGAATCCCGGCGTGCTGAAAGGCGGCCAGATCCAGCCATTCATAGCCGGCACTCAGGACCTGGAAGAGTTTGAGGCGGCTGGCGGCGGCAATCTCCGGGCCGGACGGATTGCCGGGATAGCCGAGCAGAAAGTCAGCCTGGGCGATTGTTTCGCGACGCAGCTCGGCCGGCGCGTCCTGTTCGAGCAGTTCCAGACGAAAGCCGGCCGGAACCTGGGCGGTGGCCATGTCGATGATCTGCTGCGGCACGTAGCGCGGGGAGTACAGAAAGACAATCGTGGGGTGTTCGCTCATCGTGGCGTCCCTCGGTATGGAGCCCTAGCCGAACCGGGCCAGGATGCGACACAGGATCTCAAAGCCCTGGTGCATGTGGATGAGTTCGGCGAACTCGTTTGGCGCGTGATAGGTATCCAGCCGGCCAAAGCCGGTAATCTGAATATCAAAGCCGTGGGTTTGCAACATGTGGACATACGGCAGGCCGCCCGTTACCGAAAACGGCCGGGAGTTGGGCTGTACCGCAGCCACGGCCTCGGCCAGGGCCTGGTAGCCGACCGAGCTGCGGTCGCAGACTATGCCGCCGGCCGGCAGCCCGATGCTCTCCAGCTTGACCGTTCCGACCTCACCCGCTCCCAAGCGGTATCGGCTCGGGCCGAGCGCGGGCAGACTGAGAATATCGAGATTCTTGATAAACGCCGTCGCGCCGTCGCGAACCTCCTGGGCGGAGTACCACGGGGTGAGGCGGATATCGCCCTCAACCACGGCGGTGGCCGGAATCTTACTCAGCGTATCGTTGTGAACCGCGACCCGGGTCGGCTTGAGCGAGGACGGCCCCTGAAAGCCGTACTCCCGCTCCTTGGGGTGGGGCGGATAGTGGGCATAAAACCAGCCCTGCAAGGCTCGGGTGGCCTCAAAGGCCAGCTCTGCGGCGTTGATCCCGTCCTGGGGAAAACCGGAGTGGGCGGCCTTGCCCTCGACCCGCAGCCGCCACGGCGCCATGCCGCCGGTGGCCAGGGTCGGTCCGAAGTCGGCGCTGTCGAGCCAGTACACCGGGCCGGCCTTGAGGTGGCTGAGCCGGCCGTCCTTGACCAGCCGGCCGATGCCGATGCCGCTGACCCGGGAGAGTTCCTCGTTGGCGATAATGACGCCGACCACGGTATGGTCGAGGGCGATGTTTGACTCGGCCAGCTGGCGGAACAGATCGGTCAGGACCGCCACATGGCCCAAACAGTCGGTGACGCCTCGGCCGTACAGGCGACCGCCCTCGCGGTGGAGCCGAAACGGTGGGCGCCGCCACTCGGCCGGGTCGGCCGGCACGACGTCGAGATGCGCCCCGACAAAGGCGACCGTGCGGTCGGTCCGGCCCGGGTAGGTGATGATGAGGTTGCCCCGGCCCTCGGCATAGCTGACGCGCTCGAGGCGCAGCTTGCCGGCCCGCACCAACGGCCGCAGCTCCTCAACAACAATATCGCCGGCCAGGTCTTCCTGGGGCGGCGGCGCCTCTTTGCTGAGCGAGTTCTGCAGCCGCGCGCCGACCGCAACCATGTCGCCCAGCACGCGCAGAAAGCGGTCGGTGTTGAGCGTCAGGGTGCTGAGGTCCATGCCTGGCTCGCTGGCGGCCCGAGGCGGCTAGAGGCCTTCGGCGTCAAAGACTTCCTTGGCCACCTGAAAGGCGTTGACCGCAGCCGGCACGCCGGCATAAAAGGCCATCTGGATCAGGATCTCGACGATCTCCTCTTTGCTCAGGCCGACGTTCAGACCGTTGGCGATGTGGCCTTTGAGCTGGGGGAGGCGCTGCATCGAGGTCAGGGCGGCAATGACCGCTACACTGCGCATTTTTATCTCCAGGCCCGGTCGGCCCCAGACCTTGCCGAACACGACTTCGTTCAGCATGTCTTCCAGGTCGGGCGCCAGTTCGGCCAGCGCCGTGGCCTGCCCGCCGTAGCGTTTGCCGCTCAGCTGTTTGCGAATCTCAATGCCCTTGCGATAGGCGGCGGTTCTCGGAGTTGGTCTTTTCTTGGCCGGTGCTTTTGCCATACGGCTTCCTCCCCGTGTCTGATATAGGACGCTAGTGGACCGACTGCCGACTATAGCCCAGGCCGGCCGGTAGGCACAAGCGCGGCGCGTTCGGCGGCTTGACAGGCCGGCCATTCGCATGTTCAAAACAGTGGCGAGACGCACCAGGTTTCGACCATGACCGTGTAAGGAGGGACTCTGTGAAATTCGGTCTTTTTTACCAGCTTCCGTGCGCGGACGACCAGTCCGACATCACCCGCTACCGCGAAACGATTGAGCAGGTCCAGTACGGCGATGAACTCGGCTTCAGCTGTGCCTGGCTGGCCGAGCTGCATTTTTACAAACCCTTTTCGATCATGTCCTCGCCCCTGATTGTGGCCACCGCCATCGCCCAGAAAACCCGCACCATCCGGCTCGGCATCGCCGTCAGCCTGCTGCCGCTGTGGCATCCCATCCGCAGCGCCGAGGACGGCGCGACCGTGGATATTCTGAGCGACGGGCGGCTGGAGTTCGGCGTTGGCCGAGGCGCGATCCCGCTCCACTTCGCCGGCTTTAACGCCTCGCGCGAAGAGAGCCGTCAGCGCTTTGAGGAGTCGCTCGAGATTATCAAAAGAGCCTGGACAACCGACTCCTTCTCTTACGACGGGCAGTTCTACCACATCCCTGAGACGAGCGTCGTGCCCAAGCCGTTCCAGAAACCCCACCCCCCGCTGCGGGTCGCCGCCAACAGTCCGGAGACGGCGGTGTTTGCCGGCCAGGAGCACTATCCGATCTTTGTCGCCTCGGTCACCAACCCGCTGCCCCGCATGTACGAGCAGGTTGACCGCTATCGGCAGGCCTGGGCCGATAGTCCGGTCTCAAACGGTGAGGCCCGGCCGGACGTTTCGAGCATGTTTTTCATGCGGCCGGGCGACAGTCTGGCCGAGGTCCGCGACGACATCGAGCCCAGCCTGGGCAATTATTTCCAGAGCGTGTCGGGCATGGTCCGGGCGGCCGTGGACGCCCAGAGCGGCTCGGACAGCTACCGCTATCTGCAAGAAGTCCAGAAGAGCGTGGACAGCCTGACCTTCGAGACCATGACCCAGAACATGGCGATCTTCGGTTCGCCGGCCGAGTGTATTGAGCGCATCCGGGCGCTGCACGAGCGGCTCAAGATGCAGGAGTTGATCTGCTGGTTCAATCCCGGCGGCAGGGTGCCGCACGACAAAGTCCTGGCCGCCATGAACCGCTTCGCCACACAGGTTGCGCCCGCAGTCCAAGACCTGTGAGAC
>WTHE01000375.1:0-1393 GCA_011523315.1 Candidatus Binatota bacterium | reverse complement strand
GCCTTGACAAGCCGCGACCGGAGGCTGATAAGAAAGAAGGTCATCGGACACACAGGCTACACTACCCAGAGGAGGGCAGAAGTATGGGACGCACTTTTTTTCGCGGGGCAAATCTGATTGACGGGCTCCACCGGCCCAAAGCCAACGCCACCGTGGTGGTCGAGGACGAGCGCATTACCGCAGTCGGCACCAACGGTCGGGTGCCCAAGCCGACCGCTCAGGACACGGTCTACGACCTGAACGGCAAGTCGCTGATGCCGGGCATGGTCCAGAGCCACTACCACGTCGCCTACGCCAATATCAGTGACCTGAACGACATTGATATGAAGTACCACCCGACCCACCTGGCGCTGATTGCGGCCAAAAACGCCGAGCTGTTGCTGCGCAGCGGTTTCACCGGCGCGGTCGGGGCCGGCACCCTGCACAATATCGATGTCTCGCTCAAGAAGGCCATCAACTCAGGACTGATTCCCGGTCCGCGTTTCATGCCGGCGGGCCGCGACGTAGTCACGACCGGTGACTCGGTCGATAGCCATCCGGCGTTCTGGAACCTCAGGATGGAGGGGCTGGCCTATATCTGTGACGGTCCGGACGAGTTCCGCAAAGCCATCCGGGCGGAGATCAAAGACGGCGTGGAGATGATCAAGCTGTATCCGACCGGTGGGCATGGCCTGCCGTGGCCGATCGAGACCATGACCATGAGTCAGGACGAGATCGAGGCGGCGTCCAACGCGGTTCACGAGCGGGGCCGAAAGATTCGCGGCCATATCTGTTCCAAGAAAGGCATCAAAGCCGCCATCAAGGCCAAGGTCGATCTCATCGACCACGGCGACCGCATGGATGAGGAGTGCATTGAGCTGATGGCCAAGAACGGAACCTTCCTGACGCCGAGCATGTATTTCCCGTGGATGGTGGTCGAGGAGAACAAACGCAGCGGCAAGGTCATGTGGGACGAGATTGAGGGCATGAGCCGGGGCGTTGACAACTTTGCCAAGATGCTGCCCAAGGCCAATAAGGCCGGCGTCAAGCTGCTGATCGGGGATGATTTCGGTATCTCGATCATGCCCCACGGCGACTATGCCAAGGAACTCGAAGCCTATGTCGAGGGCGCGGGCATCAGTCCGCTCGACGTGATCCGCTGGGCCACGGTCAACGGCGCCGAGCTGATGGGCATGAAGGACGAGCTGGGTTCGATTGAGGCCGGTAAGCTGGCCGACCTGCTGGTGGTCAACGGCAACCCGGCCAAAGACATCACCGTCCTCCAGGATCGGGATAACCTTGAGGTCATCATGAAGGGCGGCGAGATGTTCGAGTGCCAGCTCAGCCCGAGCAAGGCGCAGCTCAAAGCCGCCTAAGACGAGAAAGGAGAGGGGCGGGCGGTCCGCCTCTCTCT
>WTHE01000380.1 GCA_011523315.1 Candidatus Binatota bacterium | reverse complement strand
GCCGTAAGCGTAACCTGCCATCCCGGACGTGTCGGATTACGCTCAGCTAATTCGACCTACTACACCCTATCGGGAAACGCACTAGTCGTCGTCTTCTGCCAGCGCGGTGCTGAGATAGCGTTCCGACGAACTGGCCAGGATGGTCACAATCAGTTTGCCGGCGTTTTCCGGGCGGGCCGCAAGCTGGAGAGCGGCCCAGACCGCCGCCCCGCTGCTGATGCCGGCCGGAATGCCCTCTTGCTTGATCACCCGCCGCGCGGTCGCCAGCGCGTCTTCGTCCTTGACCCGGATGATTTCGTCGATCAGCTCGGTGTTGAGAATGGCCGGGATGAAGCCCGCGCCAATGCCCTGGATTTGATGGGCGGCGGGCGGTCCGCCGGACAGCACGGCTGAGCGGTCGGGTTCGACGGCGACGGCTCGAAAGCTCGGCTTCCTGTCCTTGAGGACCTCGGCCACCCCCGTAATCGTCCCGCCGGTGCCCACCCCGCTGACCAGCATATCGACCCGGCCGTCCGTATCGTCCCAGATTTCCAGGGCGGTCGTGCGCCGGTGGATGTCCGGGTTGTTCGGGTTTTCAAACTGTTGGGGAATAAAGGTGTTGGGCAGGCTGGCGGCGATGTCTTCAGCCTGGCGGATAGCGCCCGGCATGCCCTGCTGGGCCGGGGTCAGGACCAGCTCCGCCCCCAGCAGGCGCAGCAGACTGCGGCGTTCGACGCTCATCGAGTCCGGCATGGTCAGGATCAAACGATAGCCGCGTGCGGCGCACACAAAGGCCAGGGCGATACCCGTGTTGCCGCTCGTCGGCTCAACGATCACCGTCTCCGGGCTGATCGTGCCGTCCCGCTCGGCCGCCGCGATCATGTTATAGCCGATGCGGTCCTTGACGCTGCCGAGCGGATTGAAAAACTCCAGCTTGGCGTACACCTCGGCGCGCAGGCCGTGGGTCACCCGGTTGAGACGCACCAGCGGGGTGTGGCCAATCGTCTCGGTGATGTCTTTGAACAGGCGTGCCATGCGATTCCTCGTCTCCAAGCATTGGCGCACCAGTATATCATAGTGTCTCTGAAGTATAGCGCTGGAAGCGAGGCCGGGACGGACATGGATACGCCGTCCGTTTCAGGGCTGTGGATTCCGGGTTTGGAAAGCCGGCGTGCCTAAATCCCTTCCCCGTCTCGATTCTGACTGGCGTCGTACTCACGCTGAAAGCGGCCGCTCTCGATCGAACAGTGCATGCCGCACTCTTTGAGCGCGCCGTTCTCCCACCACCAGCGTCCGGCCCGATGATCTTCACCGGCCGAGATGGGTCGGGTACACGGTTCGCAGCCAATGCTGGTATAGCCCTGATCGTAAAACGGATGGGTCGGCACGCCGTGGGCTCGCACGTAGTCCCAGACCCGCTCTTCGGTCCAGTCGGCCAGCGGGTTGAGCTTGACAAGCCCACCGTGGTCATTGTCGGCTTCGATTTTCCGGGTGTCGGCCCGGCTGCTGAGCTGGTCGCGGCGCAGGCCGGTGACCCAGGCGTCGAGCGAAGACAGGACGCGCCGCAGCGGCAGGACTTTGCGCGTCTGGCAACACAGCAGGCGCAGATCCACATCCTGATAGAACAGGTTCATGCCGTGGCGGCGGACCACGCTCTCGACCTGGGTGGCGTCCGGGTAATACACCTCAATCTCAATCTGGTAGTGCTGCCGCACGGTGTCGATCAAGTCGTAGGTGTCCTGCGGCAGCCGCCCGGTGTCAATCGTGAACACCCGGACCGTGGGATCAATCCGCCAGGCCATGTCGAGAATCGCCATGCCGTCGATCTGAAAGCTGGTACAGATCGCCATCCGCGAGCCAAAGCGGGCCAAGGCCCAGCCCAGCACGTCCTGGGGTGAGCGGTCTTCATAGCTGGTGGCCAGGCTGTGAATGGCCTGTTCATCCAGGCCGATGTGCTCCATCATGTGCGTGTACTCCGTCCGCTCGGCTGGTGGCGGGAATTTAGACTGAGCATTCGCCTTCCCCGCGTTCCAGCTTGTAGAGCGTCGAGCGGTTCCAGTCGATGAACTCGCTCTGGTGGTGTTCGTCAAATTTCACCGGCAGGGACAGGTCTCTGATCAGGTCCTCAAACGCCTCCACCCCGGTGCGGTCCAGAAAGGCGTTAAAGGATTCGCCGTCCTGGCGCTCGTCCTGGTAATAGCGAATAAAGCGCTCGGTCGCCTCGGGCGCGCGTTTCGAGGGCACCCGCACCCGCAGCCGCTGGGCGATGCGCGGCCGGCCGTCGTCGTACTGGCCGCCGAGCATGATGATATAGCCCGGCACCTGGCGGCCGTCGAACTTCATGGCCGCGCCGTAAAAGCCGATGTTGGCGATGTGGTGCCGGCCGCAGCCGTTGGGACAGCCGCTCATTTTGATATGGATCTGGCGGGTCAGGGGGTCGTCGATCTGGAGCTGTTCCAGGCGTTCCTGTACTGCGCTCGCCAAACCCATGGAGTTGGTAATCCCCAGCTTGCAGCTCTCGGTCCCCGGACAGCTGACCACATCGGTGATCTGTCGCGCCCCGGCCTGACCCAGGCCGAGGGCCGTGAGCCGAGTCCAGACATCGTACAGACTCTCGTTGCGAACCCAGCGCAGGACGATGTTCTGCTCGTCGGTGGTCCGGGCGTTGCCGCCGCTGAAGTCGCGCATGATCTGGGCCACGCCCCGGAACTGGTGCGGATTCAGGTCGCCGCGCGACACCTTGATCTCGGCGGTGGAAAATCCGTCCTGGCGCTGGGGCAGGACATTCGAGGCCAGCCACGCGGTGAAGGCCCGCTGGTCGCCGTTGGGACTGCCGGGATTGGCCGGTTTGGTGGGCGCCCGGGCCTCTTCCTCGTCCACAAACTGGAGCGGGCTGGGGTCAAAGTTGCGCTCGGCGACCCACTCGCCCCGCATCTCTTCGTCAACCAGCTCGCGGAAGGCGTCAATCCCGATGCGGTCAATCAGGAACTTGATGCGAGCCCGAGCCCGGTTGACGCGCAGCTCGTCGCTGCGGTTGAAGATACGCAGCATGGCCTCGGCCACCTTGAGGTAGGCATCGACCGATACGAAGGGGTACAGGCAGTAGCCGATCCGGGGCAGAATCGAGGTGCCGCCCCCGGTGCGAATCTCGAAGCCTCTCTGGCCGTCTTTGATCCGGGGGATGAGGCCCAGGTCATGGATGCCTGAAACCCCCAAATCCTGGTCGGTGCTGGAAAACGAGACCTTGAATTTTCGGGGCAGGTTTTGGGTCAGCGGGCTGCGGATAAAGTAACGGACCAGCGCCCCGGCATATGGGGTGGGGTCGAACAACTCTCCCGGCGCCACGCCGGCAAACGGGTCGCACACGACATTGCGGACGGTGTTGCCGCAGGCTTCGCGGGTGGACAGGTCGTGGTCGCCCAGCAGGCGAATGACCTCGGCCGCCTCAAGCAGCGGAATGTGGTGCAGCTGCACATTCTGACGGGTGGTGATATGGCCTTTTTTCAGCGGAGCGTACTGCTCGGCCACGTCGGCCAAGACCTCGAGCTGGTCGGGGTTGACCCCGCCAAAGGGCAGCTTGACCCGAATCATCTGGGCGTTCGGCTGACGTTGGCCATACACGCCTTGGCGCAGGCGAAAGCCCATGAACACCGGCGCCTGTGTCTCTGCCCTCAGAAACTTGTCGGCCTCGGTGTCAAAATCGTCGAACTCTTGTTCGAGGATGGGAATGACGTGGCCGGGAACGTTGCGATAGACCTCGGGGTTGTCGAGCCCGCCGACTTTCGCCTTGTGGGCTGCCGGGCTTTCCTGGGTACCGTTTGCCATATGCCGCCTCCGTAAATATCTACTAATTCTATAGATATTAAGGGGATAGGGCGATTATGACTGTTGTGGCTCGTGTGTCAAGCCGCTCTGCACGTTTCTGGCGAGGCCGACTCAAGACAAGCGGCCGCGTGGTCAAGGTGTGGAGGTTCGCCGCTCAGCGCAGCACTTCGAATGCGAGCCTGCGACCGCGGCCGTATCGGAAGACGGAAAAATCGTTGTCGAATGAGATCACCCGCGAGATGCCGAGCCGTTCCATGAGCGCAAAGGAGGTGCGATCAACGAGGGAGAAGTCCTGGTCGGGGAAGCGTTCGCCGATTGCCCACGCGGCTTCGAGGTCCGCACTGGTCGTCTGTTCAACGCGGGCAACACCGCTGCGCAGACCAGCCCAAAAGGCTTCCGCCGCACTGGCCGAGATGAAATGGTGGATGAGGCGCCACGTCTCAATCAGCACATGGTCACTGGTGATAAGCCGTTCGTCCGTTGTCAGGAGTCGCTTGGCACGAGCGTTCTGGCGGTCGCCGCGATCAGCCGCAGCATACCAGGCCGAGCTGTCCACAAAGATACTCATGGCGCATCGGAACGGCGACGCTTCCCGGCGCCAAGCGCCTCTCCGATCATGCGCGCTTTCTCCGACGCGATATCAGTCCCTTCCGAGCTGCCGAGGTCGAAGACGATGGACCGGTCAATGCGTCGTGGGGATTCGGCCAAGTCCTGATTCACGAGTCGGCGTATGTACTCGGCAAGAGAAATGTTCAGAGCGGCTGCACGCGCACGAATTCGTGTATGCAGCTCCGAACTGAGAGAAATCTGGGTACGAACCATCATTATGGCGCCACCATACCGGCATTCGAGCAAGACAGCAAGCGACGGGCTTTGACATCCTATTGTCTATGATTTAGATAGACATTGTGAAGCTGTCAAAAAAAGCCGAGTACGCACTCCGCGCCCTGACCTGTCTGGGCGCGCCCGGGGCGCCGCCGGTGGTGTCCATTCAGGAGATTGCCGACCAGGCAAACATCCCCAAAAAATTCCTCGAACAAGTCCTGCTGGCCCTGAAAAAAGCCGGCCTTGTCCACAGCAGCCGGGGCAAGGCCGGGGGCTATTCGCTGCACGCCGCCCCGGCCCGGGTGACGCTGGGCGACATTATCCAGGCGGTTGACGGGCCGTTTGCGCCGCTGCCGTGTGCGGATGCGACGGCGCCGGTCGCCTGTCCGGACTGCGTCAGTCTGGAGCACTGCTGGCTGCGCGGGGTGATGACGGAAGTCCGACAGGCGGTCGTGGCGGACTGTGACCAGTTCACGTTGGCCGACCTGTGTCGGCGAGCGGAAGACGGCCGGCGGCGCGCGGGTCAGGCCCTGATGTATGAGATCTGAGCCGGGCCGAGCTGTTTGACTCCGGCTTGACTCTGGCTGCCCGCTTTCCTAATGTCGCTCGCACAAGGAGGTGTCTATGAACCGCAAGTTGTTTGACTATCTGGCCTGACCGTTCGCCATGAGAACGAGGATCGTTCTCAAGGAAAAAGACCTCGATTTTGAACGGATCATTATTGACCTGCCCAACAAGGAACAAAAACAGCCTTGGTTCCTGGCCATCAATCCCTACGGCAAGGTGCCGGTGCTGGTTGAAGAGGACGCCTGGGTGGTGGAATCCGCGCTGTGCAACGAATACCTCGAAGAGCAATACCCCACGCCCCAACTAGCGCCCACGGACGGTCGAGCCAAAGCCGAGATGCGTCTGTGGGTCGAGTTCTGCAACAGTCAGTTCGTGCCGCCGGTGCTGGGCATGCTGTACGAACAACGCAAACCGGCCGCCGAGCAGAGCGCGGACAAGATGCGCCACCAGCAGGAGAAGCTGACCGGCCTGCTACCGCAGCTTGAACAGCGGCTGGACGGACGTGACTACCTGATGGGTGAACACGGCATTGCCGATCTGACCTTCACGCCTTTTCTGACCCTGGCCGAGCGGGCGGGCGTTGATTTCGGCCCGTTTCCAAACGTTGACGCCTGGCATCAGCGGCTGAAACAGCGGCCCAGCTACGAAGAGGTGAAGATCGGGTTTGCGGCCTGACCAGGCTCTGAACAGACACCCCCGGTGGCGGGCGGGCTGCG
>WTHE01000575.1 GCA_011523315.1 Candidatus Binatota bacterium | reverse complement strand
GTAGTGGAGGGTATGGGTGAGCACATGTACAGTGGCCTCGGGCCAGGCGACAAACTCGCCGTCCATCCAGATTTTACCGTTTTCCACGCCGTCCTCCTTTGCAAGAAGCTCCCTGCAAACCAGAACACTTAGCGAAAGTCAATGGAGGGACAGACAAGCCCTATGGGACTTTCTGGACGTTCAATCAACAATGGGACCGTCTCCTCCTGCGTGTGCTTCATCCTCGTTGCTGAGGTGCCGTCTGATCTGTCCTTGAATGAAACTCTGGAGTAACTCAAGGCTGGTCCGTGTCGTGTAAAATCCGCCCGGTCTTGACCGCCCGGCTGTCGCGCCCGTGGGCCAGCCGGGTGAGAGACAGGTGGCCCAGAAAGTGTTGCTCGACCAGGCCCAGTCGGGCCGAGAAGGCGGGTGCGGCCAGCGTGGCCAGCTCACCGCCGACGGCCACCACATTGCCTCCAAACACGGGAAACACGGCCGTGTACGGCCAGGCCGTCTCAAAAGTCGCGCGGGCGGCCGCATAGCCGGGGATGCCCGAGTGCAGGTTGGTGGCCAGCACACCGCCCGGAGCCAGACAGGCGCGACATTCGGTATAAAACTCGCGGGTGCTCAGGTGGCGCGGCACCCCCTCGACGCGGTAGGCGTCGAGCAGGATCAGGTCGTAAGACAGCCGGCCGGCAGCCCGACGCAGATAGTCCCGGCCGTCCTGGACGATGATCCGCTGGCGCTCGTCCTGGACAATGCCAAAGAAGCGTTCCGCCAGCGCAACAACAAGCGGGTCAAGCTCGACGGTATGCAGCGTCACCCGCTCCAGATAGTGGTGGAGGACCATTTGCAGGCGTCCCCCGCCCAGCCCGATGAGCAGAATACGCCGAGGATGGGGCTGCCAGATCAGGGCCAGGAGCATGGCCTGGGTATAGGCCGAGGGCAGGACGAGGGGGTCATCGGGGTCAAGCCGTGATTCGGTTTCTTCAATCCGGCTGTGGGGGTGGCGGTAGCACAGCAGGAGCTGCTGTGTCGTGCGACGCACGACGATGTGGTTATAGGCCGAGACCTGCTCATGCACGATGCCGGGACGGGCGGCGCGGGCGGCGGCCAGACGGCGGCGAATGGCGGCCAGGTTTTGCTCTTGCCAGGTGGAGAAGGTCGGTGGTGTGGAGCGCGTCGAGCGTGTCTTTCGTATCCATTTCATTCAGGATGTCCGACTCGGGCGGCGGTTTCCCCCCGGCCAGCCCTTGGGCGTGTGTCATTTGACGGTGGCGATGGCCAGGCGGTGCAGACCCTCGGTCCGGGCCAGATCCATCACGTTGACCACCCGGCCGTGCTGGACTTCCTGGTCGGCGCGGACCACCAGGGTGACCTCGCTGCCCTTTTCCCGCTCGGCCTGGAAGACGTTCTGAAGCTGCTCCAGGCTGGTCTCCTGTTCGTTCAGAAACAGGCCGCCGGCCTTGTCCAGACTCACCGTGAGGCGTGTCCGTTCCACCTGGGAGGCGGCTGACGACGCCTTGGGCAGGCTGACATCGACCCGGCCCTCTCTGGTCTGATTAAACGTGGCCAGAAAGCTGAACGTAATGAAGAAGAAGATGAACATGTTCATGATGATGTCGGTCAGGGCCACCGAGTCGAGGTTCGGGCTGGGCTGTGGGTGCTTGTTAAACTGCATCGCTGAGGGGCTCCCGGGGCTGCGCTTGGGTGAGCATATCAACCAGGGTCTCGGTGTGCTCTTCGGTCAGCCGGGTCAGACGTTTAACCCGGGCGGTGAGGTGATTATAGATCAGATAGTACGGAATCGTGACACTCAGACCGGCGGCGGTGGTGATCATGGCTTCGTAGATACCACCGGCCAGGATATTGATCGTGATCTGGTCGCCCATCACTTCCCAGCTCATGAAGGCGCGGATCAGACCGATGATGGTGCCCAGAAATCCCAGCATCGGGGCCACCCCGATCACCGCCGCCAGCACGCCCAGATAGGACTCCAGGGCCGCGACCACATCTCCACCCAGACGCTCCAGACGGCGGGTCAGGTCGCTATGGCCGCGGTCCCGATACACAATGGCGGCCTCAAACAGCCGGCTGAGCGGGCTGGTGTATTCACGGCAGACGCCCAGGGCGACCGAGATGTTGCCCTCGGCCAGCTGGGGCTCGATACGCTGGTTGAGCGTGCTGAGGTGGGTGCGGAACCGCCACAGCGACCAGAACTTGGCCAGCACAATGGCAAAGGCAACGATGGACAGGACGGCGATGATGAACAACACCACGCCGCCCTTGGCCAGAAAGAGCCAGATTCCCTGATCTGTGGGTGAGACGGTGATCGTGATATCCTTTCAGGCTGTGTGTGTTATCACGCTCACCTTTTTTGGCCTAGCCCGGTGCGGGTCGCCGAGCCAGCCCGGGCGGTGGGGAAAAGCTGTGTCAGACGCCGCAGTTCTCGGTCACGAAATCCTGGATCTGTTTCTTGAGCTGCTGGTCTCCCAGCCGGTTCAGCATGGTGCGGGTGCCCCGGGCGGTTCGACAGCCGGCTCGGGCGTTGCCCAGCGAAACGTTCAGCACGGCGACCTCGTACGAGCCGCGAAACCAGATCGGGTCCCCGGCCTGCGAGTCTTGGAGCATCTCTTCCCAGTAGGCCAGCGCCCGTTCCTTGTCCCCGCCGACCTCGGCGATACGGGCCAAGCCGGCCAATGAGACCAGCGAATACGGTCCGTCCTGGAGTTCGGCGTACAGGACGGCCGCCTGGTCGTAGTCTCGGACATCCAGATACAGCTGGGCCAGCTCGTATTTGAACTTGTCCTGGGACTCGTCTGCGGCAAAGTCCTGACGTGCAATCTTGTCGCTGTACAGGCGGGCCAGGGTGCGTTTGGCGGCCTGGAGATTGTCCGTATCGTTCTGTTTCTCCAGGGTCCGAATGTCCCGCGCGAGGACCTGGTCGAGCGCTGTGAGCAGCTCGAGGCGCTTGTCGGTGTCGTAGGTGGCAAAGATGGCCGCCACATTCTTTTCCAGCTCCTCAAAGCGGCCGGCTTTCTCCAGCGTTACCAGGCGGACGCGAGCCACGGTTTCAAAGGCGTCTTTATGGACCGGGTACTGCTGCTCGAAGTCGTGCAGCAGGTCGGCGATCTGGGCCGCGTTGGTGTCGGTGTCCTCGCTGAGCAGGACTGCGTGCATGAACTTGACTCGGCCGCGATAATTCCTGAGATTCTCGCGGTTTTTGCCCTTGGGGTTCTGCTTTTCAAACGCGGCGCTGCTCTGTTCAAAGGCGACCAGGCCGTCTCTGATGCCCTGCTTGAGGTCGTCGGGGCTGATGCCCAGGTCTGTATCGGGGTCTTCTTCCCACTGTTCGTAGATCGAGAAATAGCTCTGCAGGGTGGCAAAATCGGCCCGGAAGCGAAACTCGGTATTGCCGCGGACGCGCTGATACGAGTTCACGGCTTCGAGATAGTTTTCCTGGCCGTGCTGATACTCGCCAAGCCGGAAGTGCGCCTCGTGGACGGCTTTTGAGCGGTTCCTGGGATCGCGGTTGATCAGGTCTCTGGCCGCGTTCACATACAGGCGGCCGTTGGTCTGGTTCTGCGACTGAGCAAACAGGGCCTCGGCGGCCTTGAAACGCAGGTAGGCGGCGTTGACCACATTCTTGGACGCCCCGCCGTTGAGGTAGCTGTCCAGGGTGGTGATCGCCCGGCGCAGCCGGCCGGTTCTGAGCAGCGCGTCGCCGAGGTAGTAGCGGGCGTCCTGTTTATGGCGCTGGGCGCGTGCATCGTCCGACTCCAGCACCGTCCGCAGGACGGGGATGGCCTTGGCGTACTGGCCCTTGCGAATAAAAGCCGCCGCGTTGTGCCACGGCATATAGGGGTCGAGGGCCACCTTTTCGTCTTCGTTCAGGTTCTGGGCCAGCAGGCTGTCGGCCCTGGCTCTCCACGTCTCGTCGGCGTTGTCTGACTCTTTGACCCCCAACACCAGGCCGATGGCCCGTTCGCGGGTCTTGCGGCGCTGCGTGCCGCGTTCCTGCTGGCTGCGCTCAAACAGACCGCTGGCTTCGGCCAGCTGTTGATCGAGCAGGTCCTCGGGCGAGGGGCCGCTGCGTTTGCCGCGTTTGGCCAGACGGCGGGTCTCTGCCAGCGCGCTGGTGACCTTGGTACGCATGCTGGGGCTGGTCGCCTTATCTTTCAGCAGCGCCTCAAAGTCGTTGATCGCCCAGTCATACTCGCCCAGTTCGCGCTCGCTCAGGGCGCGGCCGAACAGGGTCTCGCGCTTGATGCTCGACGCCGGGCCGGAGGCAAACTCGGAGAAGCCGTTAATCGCGTCTCTGAGCAGTTGGGTCTGGCGCTCGCCCTCATACACGAACGAGCCGACATACTTGAGCCAGTTGAGAAAATACAGCGCGCGGGCCGCTACATCCTGGGCGTCTCTCCACCGCGCCTCTTCGTACAGCGCCTCCAGGTCGCCGTCGACGGCCATGATGTCCTGCATCCAGCGTTCCATGACATCGGTGTTGGCCTTGTAGATGGCTTGCAGGGGCGCGCTCAGGTCGGTGTAAATCTGCCGCACGTTCGCGCGCTCGGTCTTGACCGCAGTGGTCAGATCCGAGGCGGCCACAAACTCCATGGCCAGCGGACCGATAGCTCCGATGGCGTCGAGCTGGCCGGCCTGGCCGCCGGTCCTCAGCTGGTTGGCCCGGTTTTTGGCCTGGGCGGCGCGGGGCGCCAAGTCCGAGATCGTGGCCGCGTGCCCCGGCCCTGGGGCGGCCAGGCCGGACACCAGGCAATACGCGCCAATGAGGAGGACGGCATATAGAATGCGGAACCGAAAGGGACAGACAAGACGGAACGCGGAGCGCGTTGTGAGCCCACGGTTCATCGTGCCGACTTCTGCCTTCATCATTGGGGGTGCTCCTCGTGCTCGGGAAAAGGTAGGCGTGATTTCGTTCCCTTCTCTATCACGGATACCTTTTTAGCTCAGGTCTCGCAGGAAGCGTTCCATCTCCGTTTCCCAGCGCGTGCCAAAGGTCAGGACGATGATCTGCTTGGTCAGCTGTTTCTCGTCGGTCAGGGGAATGAACTCGCCGCCGCCAGCGGTGGCGATCGAGGCCATGGTGTCCCGGAACTCCTGGTAGAAGCCGGGCAGCGGAGACGGGCTGAAGGCGACCTTGGTCAGATGGGCGGTTTGCTTCCACAGGGCGCGCTCGAAGTCTTCATGCATCCTTTCGGCCAGGTCCATGACGCTCACATAGCCGCCCCCGGCCCGAAAGCTCTGGGCCAGGTTCAGGATATTGCTGACCGACTCGGGGTGCGGAGACGAGCCTGACACGATGACGACAATCCGACGCGATTTCTTGCGCCAGCTGAGATCGTGAATCGCCACGTCCACGCCCTCGTACACCGCCTCGGGCCAGTCGCCTCCGCCGCCGGCTTCGAGGTTGACCAGAAAACCCTGCAGCTTCGAGGTCGAGAAGCTGAAATCGACCCAGCGGGTGACGTAATCCTCACCCCGGTCGCGGTAGGCCACAATGCCGACCCGGGTGGTATCGACCATGGTTTGGAGCGATTCGATCATGTTGCTGAGCCGCTCGCGGACCGAGTCGATCACGAACTGCATGCTGTCGGTGGCGTCGACGACCAGGGCGACATCGATGCCGACCCGTCGCAGCCCGCCGACCCGGTCGCCGAAGTCACCGCCGGCCACCCCATCAAGCGAGCCGGTCAGGTTGGTGATCTGGGTGGTGATACCCTTGAGATCGTCAGACGTCCGGCCGACCTGAATGGTGACCGGGCTGAAGGAATTGCTCAGGATCGGCATGGCGGTCGGCTTGATGGCGGCCACCCGGCCGGCCAGCGGCGGTGGGCCGGACGACCATTTCTTGACCCGCTTGTGCGGCAGCATGTCCATCGACAAGGCCCCAGGCAGGTCTCTGAGGGACGGCTCACCCTCCCC
>WTHE01000572.1 GCA_011523315.1 Candidatus Binatota bacterium | reverse complement strand
GTCGGTGGCCCAGTTGTTGTAGGCGCGCACGCAGGCGGCCAGCAGCTTGGTATCGCGGAACTCGCGACCCAGCATCTGACCGGTATAGGTCGGGTACAGGATCTGCACGTCCACCCCGTGCTCGTCCATATCGTCGAGCCGGCTCTGGGGACTGAAGGCGGTGCGCCGGGCTTTATCAAAGCGGTCCATGGCCTTGGTCGCGGCTCTGAGAAATGGCTTGGCCGCCATCGGGTACTTGCCCTTCTCGCGGGTGAAGGACTCGCCCTCAACCAGGAAGGTCCGGCGGCCCGATCCCGGCGCCTCGCCCATCCGCGGGCCCTGAGACTTGTAGGCGTCCTCCATGTGCCGCTCCCACAGCCACTCCGGCTCCATCATATGCGAATCGGTATCGACAATCTTGAATCCATCACGCATCGTCGTGTTCCTCCGTCTTGGGTGTTGTGTCATTCATACGCGTTTTGAGGGGGGCTTGTCACCACCGTCCGCGTCCTCAGGTGATGAGGCGCAGCAGCCGTTTGTCCTCGAGGTGGCGCTCCAGCACCTCTTCCAGGCTGCCCGCAGTCTGCCAGGCCGCACACTTCAGGTGACGCTTGGCGGCCGGCAGGTGCAGGTAGCGCACCGCCTCCCGAAACCCGGCCCCGCCGACCACGTTGAGCCGGGGTCCGACCAGGCAGCCCCGCATGCACGAGGTCTCCCGCACCCGGACCTGATCGCCCAGCCCCTTCTCACCAACCAGCTGTCGCAAGGCTCGGGCCAGGGCCGGGCCGTTCAACTCTTGGGCCGTCCGGTCGGCGGGACGGAGCTTCAGCCGGACGCGGTTGTGGCTACAGTGCAGATGGGTGCACAGGTAGAAGTTGATGCGATCAGACGCGGTATCGGTGTTCATATGCTGGAGTCCCTGACATGCCTCTTATGGATTACAGATTGTAGGTTACAGATTATAGATCTGGGCCACATTGTCGCCCAGGATCAGCCGTTGGTCTTCGTCCGGCAGGCTGGAGACCGCCTGTTTGGTCTCTTCGACCGCAGCCGGGCTGGCGTCGAAGTGGGGGAAGTCCGAGGCCCAGATGAACTTATCGGCCCCGCAGTGCTTGACCACGTCGGGGATCGTTGTCTCGTCGGGATCGAAAGAGATCCAGCACTGGCGCCGGAAGTACTCGCTCGGATACTCCTTGAGGCCCGTCTTCCAGCTCAGCAGCTTGTGTTTGGCGTCGAGCCGCTCCAGAAAGTGGGCGATCCAGCCGCCGCCGGTTTCGAGCAGCAGCACCTTGAGGCGCGGAAAGCGGTCAAACACCGCGCCCTGACACAGCGCGGCAAAGGCTGCCTGCACGTCAAACATCACCACGCTGAAACGGTAGCCGTGGAGCGGACTCGACACGGCGGTGACCGACTCGTTCATCTTCCACTGGTGGCCGAGGAAGTATTCGTTCAGGGAGACGTGAAAGCCGATCGGCATGTCGGCCTCTTGCAGCGCGGCCCAGAACGGGTCGTAGGCGCGATCCCAGTACGGAATCTGGCTGGGCGGAGCCGCGCGCATGAACGCGCCCCTGACACCCAGTTTGGCCACCCGCCGGACTTCCTTGACCCCCTCGTCAATGTCGAGCAGCGAGATATGGGCGACCGGGATCAAGCGCCGGGGGTCGGCGCTACAGAAATCAATGACCCAGTTGTTATAGGCCCGGGCGTAGGCGGCGGCCAGGGCGGCTTCTTTCACCTCAACCTCCCAGGTCAGGCCCAGCGAGGGAAAGATGGCGGCCGCATCCACGCCTTCCTCATCCATGTAGCTGAGGCGGGCGGTCGGCTCATAGGCGCCCTTGGGACCGTCGAAGTAGCTGAAGCTGCCCGAGGTGGCAATCTCCTGGTAGGGCTGGCCGATCCCCCCCACCGCCGGTCCGACGCCGCGCAGGTTGGCCGAGGGACGGCCGTCGATCACGAAATACTCGACGCCATCACGGTCTTTTTCCATGCGGATAGCCCGGTCTTTATACTTGCCCTCCAGGTAGCGCTGCCACAGATCGGGCGGTTCGAGGATATGTCCGTCGGCGTCAATCACTTTTCCGGCTGCCATCGCTCATCCCTCCTTTGCGTGAAGCCATGCGCCCTCAGCCCTTGGGCAGGCCGAGCACCCGCTCGCCAATGATGTTGTGCTGAATCTCGTTGGTCCCGGCCGCAATCGTGCTGCGCCGCGCAGCCAGCATGCGGTGCGACCATTTGCCACGGTCAATGGCCTGGTCGGCCTGGTATTCAAACTGGCTGTAGGGTCCCAGCAGCTCCATGGCAAACTCCTGCATGCGGTGGTTCAGGGTGCTGGTGCCGAGCTTCATCATCGACCCCTCGGGTCCGGGCGGTTGGCCCTGCAACTGGCGGGTCAGCTGACGAAAGCTGGTGTACTTGAGGGCCGAGGCTTCGCAGGCAAAGCCGGCGATCCGTTGGCGCACATAGCTGTCCTGCCAGGCCGGTTGGCCGTGGCGTTCGACCTGTTTGGCCAGGTTCATGAGCTGCTCGACCTCGACCATCATGTCGGTCCGCCCGCCATGAATCGTGCGCTCGAACATCATGTTGGTAATGGCCACCATCCAGCCCCGGTTTTTCTCGCCGACCAGGTTGGCCATGGGCACCTGGACATCCTCGAAAAACACCTGGTTGAAGCCGTGCTCGCCGGTGATCTGGACCAGCGGGCGGACCGTGATGCCCGGGCTTTTCATGTCAACCAGCAGATAGCTGAGGCCCTTATGCTTGGGCACGTCGGGGTCGGTCCGGCACAGCAGTGTGGTGTAGTCGGCGTGGTGGGCGTTCGAGGTCCAGACCTTGGCGCCGTTGACCAGGAAGTGGTCGCCCTGGTCAATCGCCCGGGTCTCGACCGCAGCCAGATCAGAACCGTGGTTGGGTTCCGACAAGCCCTGACACCAGATCTCTTCGGCCGGCGGGATCCTGGGAATAAAACGCTGCTTCTGCTCAGGCGTGCCCCACTGCATCAGCGTCGGTCCGACTCGGGCGATGCCCTGAAAATTGACCGTGGGTGGCGCTTTGGCCCGATCAAGCTCTTCGTGGTAGATGACCTGCTCGATCAGGCTGGCCCCGCGTCCGCCGTACTCCTCGGGCCAGTGGATACACATCCAGCCCCCGTCGTACAGCTTGCGGTGCCAGGCCCGGCGGCGTTCAAACTCCTCCTTGGAGTCCGGGTCGTGCAACTCGCCGTCGTCGCGCCAGTCGCGCGGGATGTTGGCCTCAAGCCAGCTCCGAAACTCCTGACGAAAGGTTTCTTCCTGTGGGCTAAAACTGAAATCCATGCCTGTGCCCTTTCTTGTCTGCCGCCTGTCCGCTCAGCCGTCCGCCAGCTCGGCCAGCAGTTCGTCCAGGTCCAGGCTGCCGCGGCTGGCCTGAAGATTGCCCTGGGCGTCGCGCGGCCAGTTCTCGGGCGGCCGGTCGACCGACAGCTCGACCCCGTTGCCATCCGGGTCGGCCAGGTACACGGCCTCGGACATGCCGTGGTCGGAGGTGCTTTGCAGCGGGTAGTCGGCCTGACGCAGAGCCCGAACCGCCCGGGCCAGCTCCTGCCGGTTGGGGTAGAGAATGGCAAAGTGATACAGCCCGGTATGGCCGGGCGGGGGCGGACTCGCCTCCGGTCCGGCCCAGGTATTGAGCGCCAGGTGGTGGTGGTAGCCGCCGGCGGACAGAAACACGGCCGAGTCCCCGTAGCGCATGGTCACCTCAAAGCCCAACAGGTCGCGGTAAAAGGCGAGTGAGCGCTCCAGGTCGGTCACCGTCAGATGGATATGACCAATCTGGGTCTGGGGGTGAATCGGCTCGGACGACGTAGTCGCTTGGTGTGTCATACACCCTCCCTCCTTATGCTGGCCGGGCATCAGCCGTGTATAAACGCCCCCTCGCTATCCAGCTGGGCCAGGATTTGCATCCACAGGCCCAGGGTGATGCCGCCGCCGGGGATGGCTGCGGACTGGCCGGCCTCGAACAGTTCGCGCTTGGTCGCCCCGTGCTCAATCGCCCGCTTGAGGTGGGCGACCGCGCCTTCCCGGCGGCCCGAGAAGACCAGGACGGCGCTCATGACCATCTCCCGATACTTGACGGCCAGGGCCTGCCCCTCCCCGGTGCCCTTCTCGCCGTAGGCTCTGAAGGCTTTCGAGTAGTCGGGGTCTTGCTGCTCCATCCAGTCCAGAAAGGCGTACAGTTTCGGGTCGGCCTCGGCGTAGGAACTCGTTGCCGCTCTTTGTGCTGCGTTGCCAGATTCGCTCATGCCGTCCTCCTTTTTCTCTGGCCATAGCATTTTGGGCTGCCAGGGCCAAGGGATTCGACAGGCCGGTCGTGTGACCGACCTCTGGCGGATGCGAGTGTGAGCTGCACGCGACTCACAAAATGCGTGACAGTACACGTCGTTTTCTTGTTTCCACTGGTAGGAAAGTTTGCTACCTTAGCGCAAGAAAGGATTGTTTCATGCCACATGTCGAAAAAATGAGTGTCGCCCTCACCCAGGAAATGGCCGAGATGGTCCGGCAAGCCGTCGAAACCGGCGAGTATGCCAGTAGTAGTGAAGTCGTCCGGGAGGCGTTGCGCGACTGGAAACACCGCAGGGACTTCAACCAGGCCGGCCTGGAGGAATTGCGTCGCCTGTGGACCGAAGGTCTCCACAGCGGACCGGGTCGCTATACTGCTATTCAAGAGATTATCGCTGAAGCCCGACGCCGCGCCCCCGAGCCGCGCTGAGGAGCGTATTACATCATGAAGAATAATCCCCTTCCGAGGCTCGATGAAGATCAGGTAATACGGCGACAGCTCCTCCCTCATTGCCGCCTACAAGCAGGAGAAATCTGGGAAGATCCAAAAGGTATTCACAGGGTTGGCTGTATTGATGCAGCCAATTCCAAACAAGTCTCATCACTCATGAGCGGTCAGCAGGCTTCATTGGCGATACAAGACCCGCCCTACAACCTCGTTGCTTTTGAAGTGAGAAAACTGAACGACTTCATCAACTGGGCGGAAAACTGGGTGCGTATTAACGATACGGTGCTCTCTCCTGATTCATCGCTTTATGTCTGGATTGGCGCAGACCAGAAAAATGCTTTCCAGCCTCTCCCCGATTTCATGGTCATGATGCGCAAGCTCAAGAACTTTCAGGCAAGATCGTTCTTGACGATGAGAAATCAGCGCGGCTACGGAACTCAGAAAAACTGGATGTCCGTTCGGCAAGAGTTGCTGTATTACACAAAAGGAAATCCATTCTTTGAAGCCCAGTACACTGACATCCCAAAAATCCTCCGTGGCTACTACAAAGAGGTAGATGGAAAAAGAACCGAAAATCTTGAACGCGGAAAGTCCGACAACATCCGGCCCGGTAATGTCTGGGTCGATATTCAGCAGGTTTTTTACCGGATGGAGGAAAACGTATCCGGCTGCTATGCGCAGAAACCGCTCAAGGCCATAGACCGTATAATCACGGCAAGCTCGCAGGCGGGCGATCTTGTTGTTGACTTTTTTTCGCATTCAGGCTCAACCTTGCTCTCCTGCGAACGTTTGGGACGCCGTTGCTTCACGGCAGACATTGACCCTATTTACTGCGAGATAACAATACGCCGTCTCGAATTGTGGCGCACGGCTGGACGACTTGGTTGGCAGAACGGTCACCCTTTTGAAGATGTCCTTCCCTCCTTTTCCCATTCTACCGTCAGCAAACCTCCGGCCCCGGCAGCAGAGCAAGCACTTCAGCTTGACCTTCTCTGAATCTAAAACAGAGAGGCAGCAGTGGAAAAACTGCGACAACTTCTCGACGAGATGATTGCCAGCCTCGACAACCCGAACGAGTTTCAAGAAAGGTTGGACACTCTCGTTTCAGTTTATCCCTTCAATGAGTACGAGTACATCATTTCTACCTTGCTTGGCCTCAATAAGCTGACACTCAACGATTACAT
>WTHE01000024.1 GCA_011523315.1 Candidatus Binatota bacterium | reverse complement strand
CGTGAACGTCAGCGATGAGGGCTTTACGGTTGGCGAGGACAGCATTCGTTTTGGTCTGGGAGCGGTCAAGGGCGTGGGCTCGAAGGCGATTGAGGTCATCTGCCAGGCTCGCCAGGACGGACCGTTTGAGGACTGGTACGACTTCAACCGACGGGTGCAGGGCCCGCAGGTCAATAAGCGGGTCATGGAAAGCCTGATCAAGTGCGGCGCGCTCGATTCCTTCGGCCTGCCGCGGGCTCAGCTGCTGGCCGGCTGTGAGGCGACCATGAAGTGGGCCGAGTACGAGGCGCGGGGGGCGAACAGCGCCCAGATGGGCCTCTTTGCGGCCAGCGGCGGCAAGGATCCAACCCGGCCCGAGCTGCCGCTGGCGGCCGAGTGGTCGGAGGGCGAGCAGCTCAACCATGAGCGCGAAATCCTGGGCTTCTTCATTACCGGCCATCCCCTCGACCGGTATGAGAGCCGCCTGCACGGGGTGGTGTCGCTGACCACCGCCCTGATAAAAGGCCGCGCCCACCAGGAGAAGGTGCGCCTGGCCGGAATGGTCCAGACGCTCAAGCTGAAGAACAATAAAAAGGGCGACCGCTACGCCACGTTCACGCTGGAAGACAAGGCCGGGGTGGTGGAGGTGATCGTCTGGCCCGAAGCCTATCGCAAGTATGAGCAAAGCCTGCACGCCGACGAGCCGATCTGTCTCAGCGGTGCGCTCGATGTGGACGAAGACCGCTGTCAGATTATTGCCAATGAGCTGGTGCCGCTGGAATCGGTGGCCAAAGACGAGGTCAGCCAAGTCCACATTCAGGTCCCGTCCGAGGTCACGACCAAAGAGGATCTGCTGGCCCTGCGCGATGTGCTGACCCAGCACCAGGGAGGCTGTCCGGCCTTTTTACACCTTCTGCGGCCCGATCACCGCGAGACGATTATCGCCCTGCCTCAGACTTTGTGCGTTGCTCCGACCCGGGCCATGCTGTCGGCGGTCGAGGATGTCTTTGGCCGTGGGGTGGCGTCGTTCCGCTGAACCGCTGGGCTGGTCCGGGCCATGGCGCGCATCCGCAACGCTGACCGTCGTCCCCCCCGAGTTGTAGCCGGGCCCGAGCGCGCCGTGCTGGTCGGTGTTGAAGCGGGGACGAGCGCGCCCGGCGGCAGCCTTCGACTCGACGAGTCCTTGGACGAACTGGCCCGGCTGAGTCACACGGCCGGCCTGGAGGTGGCCGGTCAGGTGCGCCAGGTGCTGCGCAACGGTGTGCGGCCGGCCTCGTATATCGGCAGCGGCAAGCTGGCCGAGGTCCAGCAGCTGAGCGCCGCCACCAACGCCAATGTGGTGATTTTTGACGACGACCTGTCCCCGGCCCAGCAGCGCAATCTCGAAAAAATCTTGTGTCTCAAGGTTGTGGACCGCAGCCAGCTGATTCTGGACATCTTTGCCCAGCGCGCCCAGAGCCAGGCCGGCAAACTCCAGGTCGAACTCGCTCAGCTCGAGTATCTGCGCCCACGCCTCACCCGCCAGTGGACGCACCTGTCGCGACTCGGTGGCGGGCTGGGCAGCCGGGGGCCGGGAGAAGCCCAACTCGAGGTTGACCGGCGGCGCATTCGAGAGCGGATTGCCAGCCTGCGCCGGCGTTTACGGGAGGTCGAGCGGACGCGCGGTCTCCACCGTCACGAGCGCGCCCGGGTTCCCTTCCCGTGTCTGGCCCTGGTCGGCTATACCAACGCTGGAAAATCGACCCTGATGAACGCCCTGACCCGAGCCCAGGTGTTGGTCGAAGACAAACTCTTCGCTACCCTCGACCCGACCAGTCGCCGTCTCGACCTGCCCGGCGGGCAGACCGCGCTGCTGACGGATACGGTTGGCTTTATCAACAAGCTGCCCCACCAGCTCATCGACGCGTTCACGGCCACCCTCGAAGAAGTGCGGACGGCGGACCTCCTGTTGCACGTGATTGACGCCAGCCACCCGCGCTGCCTGGAGCAAAAGACGGTCGCTGAGCGGGTGCTGGAAGAGATCGGGGTGGCCCATCTCCCGACCTTTACCGTCTGGAATAAACTGGACCGGCTGCCGGCCGAGCCCCCCGAAGACGTGGTGTGGCCCGGGTTTGGGGCGGCTCAGGCGCCGACGGCCGGTGACGCCGACGGCGAGACCTGCTTTGGCATCTCGGCCCTGAGGGGAGCCGGCACCACAGCCCTGCTCGGGGCTATCGGGCGCTATCTGGAACGGGAGCGGCAGGTGCTGCGGCTGGAGCTGCCCCTCGGCGCTGGACAAGTCCTGGATTTTCTGCACACAAATGGCACGGTGGTGGAACAAACGTATACGAGCACGAGCGTCCGGCTGACCGTCCGGGTGTCGGCCAAGGTAGCTGGACAGCTCCGCAAGAGGCTGGCCGCAGCCGGGCTGGCCGGACAGAAGCTGAACGCGTGAATACAAGCTCGTCCTTCTCCATAGAGCTGCGCCATCCTCGGGTCTTGCCCAATCTGATCACCGCCCTGCGTGTCCTGGCCATTCCTGTGCTGCTGTTTTTGCTGATCCGCGAGCGCTACGCGGCCGCGCTGAGCACCTTTATCTTTGCCGGCCTGACCGACTGGCTGGACGGACAGGTCGCGCGCTATGTGGGCAGTGACGCCGAAGAATTTGGCAAGCGCTTTGACGCCCTGGCCGATAAAGCCCTGGCCGGCAGCAGCCTGGTCATGCTCACCCTGATAGGCAGCGTCCCGATATGGCTGACCTGTCTGGTGGTGGGCCGGGATGTGGCCCTGGTCGGCGGCTTCGGCCTCATCTTCCTGTGGACGGGCCGCACGATTCGCACCAAGCCGAGCCGGGTTGGCAAGTGGGGCACTTTCTTCGTACTGGTGACAGTCAGCATGGCGCTGGTCGAGCTGTTGTCGCCGAACTGGCTGCCTGGCCTGCTGGGCTGGACGGTCTGGGGGCTGGCCGGAGGGGCGACTGTTGTCTCGGGCCTACAGTACGGCTGGCGGACTGTCGCCTGGCTGTGGGGTCGGGAGGACTGAGCCGGGTTGGCGGCGTCTCGAACGATGATGCTTGTACGCCAGCCTCAGGATTGCTATATGGGGGCTGCCCTACGGTCTGTAGCGAGTTGGGACTGACCGGATCGGATGAGGGATAGGGGGAGATCGTGATTCGGGTGTTTCCGTGTGTTGATAATACCAAACTCATGGAACTCTTCCGCAAAGGGGTGGAGGGCCAGTGGTCGGCGTCGGTGATCGACTGGGACCAGCCGCTGGGCCTCAACAAGGCCGAGCAGCGCGCCTTCGCCCACGTGTTGACCCCCATCTACCTGGGCGAGCAGACGGCCATGGTCGGCGCGAGTTCGGTCATCCCGCAGTTCTTTGCCATCCATCACACCGAGGCCCAGCTGTACCTCTCGACCTTTCTGCTCGACGAAGCCCGCCACTTCGATATGATCACCCGCTTTTACAACAAGATGGGTCTCCGTCCGCTGGAAATCCGCGACCTGAAAGTCATGCTGCGCTATCAGGCCCGGCTGTTTCAGTCGCGCGACAAGGTGGAGTGGCTGTGGGGCATTCTGTTGAGCGATATTCTGGCCCGCCACTTTTACGGCATTCTGGTCAAAGCCCATCCGACCTCCCTGTTCGCCGAGTTTGCCAGGCGTATCATCATTGACGAAGCCCGCCACCTGGCCTTTGCCGAGCTGTACCTGGGCGAGGAACTCAAGCGCAAACCCGAACTCAAGCCCGACTTTCTCAAGATGCGGGACGAGGTGATCGAGCTGATGCGGGCCGTCCACGCCGGCTTGAAGGACGAGGCCGATTTTGTCGGTCTTGACGGCAAGCTGCTCTTTGACGCGGTGGTCTATGATGTGGAGAAGAAGGTCCAGCGTATGGAGCTCCACGAGCCGCTGCGGGACGACCCGGCGTGAAAGCGCGCCCGGCCCGTAGTCAGCCCGGCCCGCGCTGGCCCCGAGCCAATCGCCCCCCCGCCATTCAGTACCGACAAGACCAGTTGCGCGCCCTGTCCCACTGGCAGGCCGACCATCACCACGTGCTGAGCTGGCCGGTCCCGGAGTCCGTGCTGGGCCGTTTTCAGGAGTGTCTGAGCGGCCATATGGTCCTGCCCGTCGGGGTGGTCGGTCCGCTGGCCGTAAACCTGGGCGACTACAGGCTGGACGAGACCGGCTGCGTTCAGGAGTCGGGACGAACGTCTGAATACGTGTTTGTCCCGCTGGCGCATACCGAGGGTGGCCTGTCCGCCTCGGTCCAGCGCGGCGTGCGCGCCGTCGGGCTGGCCGGTGGCATCCACACCCATGTGCTGGCCGACCGCATGACCCGCGACTCGTGTTTTGTCTTTGGCTCGACCCAGGAGGCGCTGCGCCTGGCCGACTGGCTGGCCGACCGCCAAACGGAGATGGTCGCCTGGCTGCGGCAGGCTCGGCACGCCCCGCCCGCCGCCGCCCTGCCACCCGTCAGCTCACACGCCGTCTTGCGCGGGCTGGAGACGCATGTGGTCGGGCCCATGTGTCACGTGCTGTATCGGTTTACAACCGGTGACGCCTGCGGCCCGAACATGATGACGCGCAACGCCTACGCCCTGAACCAGGGATTTATCCGCGAGCGTTTTGCGCGCCAGACCGGTCTCGAACCGTTGCACGTCTTTGTAGAAACAAATATGGGCGGCGATAAGAAGCCCAGTCACGCCTTTTTCCAGTTCCCCGGTCACGGCAAGGTGGTTATGGCCGAGGCCACGTTGCCCGAGGCTGTGTTGCGACGGGTCCTGCATGTGCGGGCCGACGACGTGCTGGCCCTGGAACACGCCGGGCTGCACGGCTCGCACGCCAGCGGCATGCAGTCCTTTGCCTTTACGCCGGCCTCGGCGGTGGCGGCCATCTTTGCCGCTACCGGCCAGGATTTGGGCATGGTCGGAACGAGCAGCATGGCCCACGATTCGGTCTCCCGGACCGAGGACGGCATCCATATCACGATCCGCCTGTCCGGCCTGGAAGTCGGCACGCTCGGAGGCGGAACGAGCCTGCCCCACGCCCAGGCGTATCTGCGGCTGATGGACTGCCTGGGCTCGGGGAAAGTCTACCGTTTTGCCCAGCTCATTGCCGCCACCGCCCTGTGTCTGGAAATTTCGGCCACCGCCAGCATGGCTGCGGCCGGCAGTCAGAACTTCGTACAGGCCCATTCTGAGCGGGGTGGCGAAAGATGAGCAAACACAAACCGCCGGGGCGGGCCAGCCTGCCGCCGGCAGTCCGGGCTGATGCCAGCTATTCGGCTCATTGTTAATCCCAGCTCTGGCCGGGGCCGGGGGAGGGCGGTGGCCAAACAGGCCGCTCAGCTGCTGGCCGGCCACGGAGTAAGCCACGAGGTCTGCTACAGCGCCTCACCCCACGAGCCCACCCGGCTGGCCCGCGAGGCGCTCGCCGCCGGGGCGGCTGCGGTGGTCGGTATCGGCGGCGACGGGCTGGTGAGTCAGGTCGCCGCCGAGCTGGTCGGCAGCGGGACGCCGCTGGGGATCATTCCGGCCGGCAGGGGCAACGATTTCGCGCGGGGACTGGGCATCCCGCTCGATACTCCGGCCGCCTGCGCCACGCTCGCCGCCGGCCTGCAGCGGCGGATCGATGTCGGACAGGCCAACGGACGCTACTTTTTCTCGGTGGCGGTCATGGGCCTTGCCGCCGAGATCAACCGCCGGGCCAACGCCCTGACCCGTGTGCGGACGAATGGGGTGTATACACTGCTCACGCTTGCCACGGTTTTCCGCTCTCAGCCCCGGCTCTTCAGCCTGGAGTACGAAGGCGGCCGCCGCCGCTACTACAGCTGGCTGATCGCGGTCGGCAATACCTGGAGCAGCGGCCGGGGAATGGCTCTGGTGCCGGCCGCCCGGCCGGACGACGGACAGCTGGACGCGTGTGTGGTGAACGGGATGGGCAGGCTGGAGCTGCTGTCCGTGTTTCCCCGCGTGTTCAAGGG
>WTHE01000222.1 GCA_011523315.1 Candidatus Binatota bacterium | reverse complement strand
GGAAGCCTGTCCTGAGCGTAGCAGAGCGAAGGCGAAGGAAGCCCTGTCGAAGGGCACGAAGCGCAGGGGGATTTCCGGGGCAGGCTGGTTCTCCTCGAAGAGAGCAAGGCAAACTGAGGTATGACCCCAAAAGGCGCAGACCATCCAGGGACTCGTCTCACCCGTGCCTCGTGTCTGTCGGCACGGGACGATGGAGAGCCTGCCCATACCATTACTGTCCCAGCTGTGTCAGGAGGTCTCGGGCTTGGCGCAGGTCGGCCGTCTCAAAGCCTTCGGTGAACCAGTCGTAGATGTTGGCCAGCCGCCGCCGGGCAGCGTCCACCCGACCCTGGTCTTTCCACAGCCGGCTCAGGCTGATGGCGGCGCGCAGCTCAAGCGACTTGGCCCCGTCGCGCTGGGCAATGCTGATCGCCCGCTGAAAGCACGCCTCAGCCTCGACCACGGGAGCCGGGTGCCCGTTCGCCAGCCGCCCATCCTGGGCGGCCTGCTCCAACAGCAGCTCGCCCTTGAGACGGAACACGTCGGCCTGCTGCAAACCTGCGCCTGTCTGGTCGATGTGGGCAATTGCCTGTTCGAGGATGGCCAGTCCTTGGGCCGGTTGGCCGCCTTTGCGATACGCCTCCGCACCCAGACAAAAGATAGACGAGCGTTGCTGGTGGGGGCCTATGGTATGCAGGGCGGTCATTGCCTGTTCAACCAGCTCCACGCCTTCCTCGACGCGACCCTGGTCGGTCAGCGCCCAGCCGTGGGCAAGCTGTCCGAGGCTGACCCAAAAGGCAAAATCCTGCTCTCGGGCCAGGTCGATAAGGGCGCGGGCGTATTCGTGGGCGGTCGCGTATTCTCCCCGGAAGCGGTGGACTGTGCCGACAAACTCCAGGGCGAAGACCGAACTGAATGGGTGGGCCAAGTCGTCGGCGGCCTGCTGGGCCTGCTGACTTCGGGCCAGGGCCTGATCCGGGTAGCCGCGCAACCACAGGAAATTTGCCAGGAGAGCAAGACTCATGATCTGCGGGTCTTGGCCAAAATGGGTGCCCTCGGGCCGGTCCGGCCGGTGCCGCTCAGGATCGTAGCAGCGCAGACTGCGCTCCAGATGCTCCTGCGCCGCAGCCAGCTCGCCCGACGCGTTCAAGGTCAAGCCCAGGCTGAGGTGGGCGGTCAGCAGCGCCCCCGGCGTCCCGATACTCTCGGCCTGACGCCAACATTGCTCGGCCAGCTCACGGGCAATGTCCAGATTGCCGGCCACCAGATAAAACCGCCACAGGCCAAAGACGACGACAAACAGCTGGGGCGTTTCGCCGAGAGCGCGACACAGCTCCAGCGCCCGCGTATACAGGGCTTCAACTTCTGGAGCGGTATAGCCCCGGGTGGCGGTCAGCGGCGTTCCCAGATCGATCCGTAAGCTCAGCTCTTGCTGCCGACGCTGGACCGAGTCGGGCAGCGTGTCGAGGAGTTCCAGGCCCGTCGTCAGGTGACGGGTGGCTTCGGCGTTGGCCGAACGCTCGGTCGCGCGCTGTCCGGCCCGCTGCCAGTACGCAATTGCCGGCTCGGACAGCCCGGCTGCGGTGTAGTGGTGAGCGACCAGCTCGGGCTTGGTCTGCACGGTCTCGGGAAAACGGTCTTCCAGGGCCAGGGCAATCTGACGGTGATAAGTTTGGCGCCTGCTCTTGAGCAGAGATTGATAGGCACTCTCCTGGATCAGGGTCTGGCGGAAGGTGTAGTGGGCCTGGGGTGGGAAGCCGTCGTGCGCGAGCAGGTCTGCATCGACCAGGCCGGCGAGTTCTGCTTGCAGCCGGTCCTCGGCCAGGGGTGAGACGGTCTGGATCAAGGCGTAGGAAAATTCCCGGCCCAGGGTGGCGCCCAACTGGGCGGTCTCTTTACCGACTGTGAGTCGGTCAAGCCGCGCCTCAAGCGAATCCTGGAGGGTGGTCGGAATGCCGAGCGAGGGCAGCGGACCCGTCAGCTCGTAGTGGCCGTCGCTCTCCCGGACAATGCCGGACTCGATGTACATCCGGGTGAGTTCTTCAACAAACAGGGGGACGCCGTCCGTTCGAGTGCGAATCTGGTGGAGAACGGCGGGGGGGAGAGGCTTGCCGTCGCAGACGTGCAGCGCCAACTCTTCGACCTGAGCCGGGCTGAGGCGGTCCAGGCTGAGCGCGTGCAGAGACGGGCCGGCTTCCCAGGGCGGCGAGAAATCGGGTCGAAAGACGCCAACCACCAGGCTGCGACTGTGTGGCAGACGGTCGAGGTAGGCGTTGAAGAACTCGAGGGTTGAGGGATCAGCCCAGTGCAGATCTTCCCACACGCAGTAGACCGGCTGGAGTTCGGCCTCTTCGAGCAGGAAGCTGACAACGGCCTGAATGATTTTCTGTTTCTGCCGCTGTGGGCTGAGGCGTAGGGTTGGAACGGAGTCGGGCAGGGGCAGGGACAGCAGGCTGGCGAACAGGGCCAGCGTCTCGGCGTCTGGAGAACGGTAGCGGGCCAGGGCCTGTTCGAGTTTGGCCAGCCTGGTCGGACCAGTGTCGGACGGCTCAAACGCCAAAGCTCTTTCCAGGAGATCAATCAGCGGAGCCAGCGCGCTGTTCTGATCATACGGTGAGCAGCGCACGGTAATCCGGGTCACCTCGTCAGGCTCAAGCTGCCGGGACACCGCCTGGACCAGGCGTGACTTCCCGATCCCTGCCACGCCGCTCAGCAGCACGAGTTGTCCAGCCCCGCGTGTGGCCCGCTCCCAGCGCTCCCGCAGGAAGGCGACGGCCGTGTCACGACCGACCAGGGCCGGTGTCTTGCCCGAGCCCATAACGTCACTGGCGAAGGCGAACCGCGTTCGGGACGGGTGCTCACCCACCACGCGGTAGGCGTGCAGCGCGGCGGAGATGCCTTTGAGGCTATGGCTACCGCGATCCTGGCAGTCAAACACGCGCTGCACCAGACGATAGGTCGCGGCGCTGATCAGCACCGAGTCGGGTTCCGCCAGCGTCTGCAAGCGCGCCGCGATATTGGGCGCCTCACCGATGGCCAGCTGCTCGGCCCGGCCCTCAACCCCGACCTCGCCGACCACGACCCGGCCGGTATGGATACCGATTCGTACCCGAAGCGGAAACGGCAGGTGGGGAAAGGCAAGTTGTGGCAGGGCCTCTACAATGCCCAGCCCGGTCCACACCGCCCGCAGGGGTTCGTCTTCGTGCACCCTCGGATAGCCAAAATAGACCAGCAGGCCATCCCCCAGATACTGGGCGATATAGCCGTCAAAACGACGGATAACCCCGGCGCACAGTTCCTGGTAGGCGCGGATGACTTCGCGCAGGTCTTCGGGATCGAGCTGCTCCGACAGGGCGGTCGACCCCACCAGATCGCAGAACATGACGGTCAGTTGGCGCCGCTCGGCCTCGGGCGTGCTCGGACGGCTGTGGCCGCTGTCCGGCTCGGTCTGGTCCGCGTGACCGAGCCACACCAGCACCAGACCGTCCTCATCCCTGGCTACCCCTTGGGCGGTGATGAGTTCGACTTTGAGCGCCTCAAGCGCGCTGTCATCCAACTCGAACTCGTGCTGCAGCGAGCGGTAGGCCACCCGCCGGCGGTGGGCTAACAGGCTGCGCGCCTGATCGACGACCTCGAAGAACGCCATGGAGGAAGTATACGAAAGTCGGCGGTGCGTTGACAGAGGGAAGACGGCAGGCCAAATAGAGAGAACCTAAGCGGGAATGACACGCAGGCTGATCGTGATAGCAGATCAGACAGGCAGGGACATCACGACCGCCCTTTCCGGAGGCAGATTATGGCTGGATACAAAAAAGAGATTGACCGCGAGAAAGTTCAGGAAATCGCCGAAAACGTTTTTGGCCTGCTGAGCGGCGCCGTGATGTCGGGCATGGTCTATCTGGGCGACCGGATGGGGCTGTACCGAGCCCTGGAAGACGCCGGGCCGCTGACGAGCCAGGAACTGGCCGACAAAACAGGGCTGCACGAGCGCTGGATTCGGGAGTGGATACAGGGCCAGGCCACCGCCAAGCTGGTTGAATATCGGGGCGAGGGACGCTTTGAGCTGTCGCCGGAAGCCGCCCTGGTTCTGGCCAACGAGGACAGCCCGGCCTTTGCCGCCGGCGGGTTTTGCGCCCTGCCGCAGCAGATGGCGGTCCTGGAAAAACTGCCCGAGTCGTTCAAAACCGGCCTGGGCCTGCCGTATGACGCCTTTGGCCCCGAGGGCGCACGCGGGGTCGAACGCTTGATCGCGCCGTGGTTCCGGGCGCATCTGGTGCCCCGCGCCCTGCCCCAGTTGGACGGCGTTGTGCCCAAGCTTGAGGCTGGCGCAAAAGCGGCCGACGTGGGCTGCGGCTCGGGCGTGGCCCTGATTGAGATGGCCAAAGCCTACCCCAAGTCGGACTTTCACGGCTATGACATTTCCAAATACGCCCTGGCCCGGGCCGAAGAGAAAAAGGCTCAGGCCGGCGTGCAGAACGTCAGCTTTCATGATGCCAACGGCGATGCCATCCCCGACGATCACAGCTTTGACTTTATCTCGACCTTCGACTGCCTGCACGACATGGCCAACCCCACCCCGGTCATGCACGCCATCTATCAGGCCATCAAGCCGGACGGGACGTGGCTGATTGCCGACATCCACGGCCTGCCGACCTTTGAAGAGAACCTGGAGCAGAATCCCCTGGCGTCCATGTTCTACGGCTTTTCGGTGTTGTGCTGCATGTCCTCGGCCATGTCCGAGCCCAACGGCGAGGGGCTCGGCACGCTTGGCTTTACCGAGCCGGTGGCCCGCAGGATGGTCGGCCAGGTCGGTTTCAGCCGCTTCAAGCAGCACGACTTCAACAACCCCATCAACGCCTACTACGAAGTCCGGCCGTAGCGGCAGCGGGTTTCCCTCGCGTTGCAGCTATCCTAATTCTTGCTACAATTCGCGCTTTATCTTCAGGCGAGGCTGCCGAGAACAAGGATAAGAAAGAGCGATGACAGAACCCCTTGCTGACCAGATTTTGCGTAAGGTCAAGCAGACTGCCGAGCTTTATCATCGGCTTATATTAGTCGTCGCTCCGACAGGATCAGGCAAAACCGCTGCGCTCAAGCATGTACAGGATTCCACTGGTGCACAATTTATAAATGTCAACCTTGAGCTTTCTCGTCGGATGCTGGACTTGACCGAACGCCAGCGCATCTTGCAGTTGCCACGCCTTCTCGGAGAGATCGTCGGCGATCAGAACGAGGAGATAACCCTGCTCGACAACATCGAAATCATATTCGACCTTGGCCTAAGACAGGACCCGCTTCGGCTGCTCCAGGGACTCTCGCGCAACAAGACCGTGGTGGCCGCATGGAGCGGTACTATCGTCGAAGAGTTTTTAACCTACGCCGCTCCTGACCACGCAGAGTACAGGCGCTATCCAATACGCGATCTTCTGATAGTCAGCTCTGAGGGGACGATATGAAGACGATAAATTCCACTGTCAGGGAGCGGACGCAATGAAATACGGCGAGTTGGTCCAGTTTGAACCTATCGAGTCCGTGGTTCAGCTACGGGACGCTGACCAAGTGACTGCGGCCCGGCAACTTGTCGAGACCTACGTCATTTCCGAAGAGATGGCGGAAAAGCTGATAGGCTTAGTCATTCCTCAGTTGCAGTTTGACCAGCCGACCGACAACAAAGGCATTCTGGTGGTCGGCAACTACGGCACCGGTAAGTCCCACCTCATGTCGATGATCTCTGGGCTTGCGGAGAATGCCGATCTTCCAGCCAGTCTCAATGATGCCAACGTAGCCGTCGCTGCCGGAAAAATCGGCGGCCGTTTCAAAGTGGTACGTACCGAGATAGGGGCGACTACCATGTCCCTACGGGACATCCTTGTGGCTGAGCTGGAAGAGCATCTTGCAGCGATAGGCGTAAGTTATACTTTCCCCTCCGCTGACCAAGTATCCAGCAACAAACGATCCTTTGAAG
>WTHE01000540.1 GCA_011523315.1 Candidatus Binatota bacterium | reverse complement strand
GTGTGCAGGGCGCGCTCCAGGCGGCGTCCTATCTCGTGGAATCGAAAGCCCTGTCCCCGGCTCGTGCTCTCGGTCATCAGACCGCTGAACGAGGCCAGCCCAGCGATGACCCGGGACAGACTTTGCAAGGTCTGATTCAGGCTCATCGCCGGCAAGAGTTCCCGGTCCAGCGTGTTCAGTACCCGGGCCGTATCGTCGGACAGGCGGTCACGGGCCGCCCGGCCGGCCTGCAACACGGCGTCCAGCGTGAAACGCAAACTGCCCGAGCGCGTCGGCTCAAGGATGACCGATAACAGCTCGGGCTCTGAGGCCACCAGCCGCCGACCGTCGCCGTGGCCGACCAGATGCAGATAGGTCACCGCAGTATGGGTCACCGCCGACAGCAGGCCCGGCAGATAGGTGTCGTGATGGACGGCCTCGGTATCCAACAGGCGCACTAACATCTCCCGAAACACCCGGGCGCCGGCCTCCATACGCTCGGTATAGCGGCCGAGCCAGAACAGATTATCGGCCACCCGGCTCGGGATCTCCCCGCCACTGCGGGTGATGGCGACCGACCGCTCAGCCGAGGGCAGCAGGCTCAGCGCCTGCTCGGGCTCCGAGGCCACAACCCAGATATCCTTACTCACCCCGCCCTGCTGATGCGACACCTGCCAGACATCCGGGCCAGGCGCCACCCGCGCCAGCCCGCCCGGCATGACCACATAGCCGTCATCCCGCGCCACCAGAAAACTGCGCAGGACCAGGGGACGCGGCGCCAGTCTGCCGTCCACAAAAGTCGGGCTGGTAGACGCCCGAATCGGCTCCTGACCAACGTAGCGCTGGGGCTGAGCCCGGATGCGGTCCGCGAGCGCTTCCCGCTCGGCCGCAGACAGCTGAGCGCCAAAGACGGCCTCAGCGCCGGGCTGCGCAGCGGTCGGTTTAATCACCAGACGCTCCAGATGGTCCAGAACATAACGTCGCTCGTCCCGGCCGCCACACCACCAGGTGGCAACCGACGGCAGGCGCAAGTCCTGCCCCAGCAGTTCCCGGCACAGGCCGGGCAGGAAGGCCAGCAGACCCGGATTCTCGAGGATGCCGACGCCCAGCGGATTGGCGACCACGGCCTGCTGCGTGCGTGTCGCCTGGACCAGCCCGGGAATGCCCAGCGGCGAGTCTTTACGCAGCTCCAGCGGATCACACAAGGCATCGTCAACCCGGCGCAGCACCGCGTCGACCCGCTGCAGGCCGTCCAGAGTCTTGAGCCACACCCGCCCGTCCCGGACGGTCAGGTCACTCCCCTGGACCAGGCTATAGCCGAGATACTGGGCGATATAGGCGTGTTCAAAATAGGTCTCGTGGCCCGGTCCCGGCGTCAACAGCACGGTCCGTCCCGGCTCCTGGCGGGGGGAGACGAGGCTGGCCAGCGAGCTGCGTAAGGTCCGAAAATACAGGGCCAGACGATGGACATGGGCGTCGCGGTACAGACTCGGGAAGACCCGCGACAGGGTCAGCCGATTCTCCAGGGCATAGCCGGCACCCGAGGGCGCCTGGGCGCGGTCGCCAATGACCCACAGGCGGCCGTCGTGAGATCGAACAAAATCGGCCGCATAGGAAAACAGAAAGCGCTCGGCGGGCGGGCTGATGCCGACACAGGCGCGCAGAAATCCGGGATGGCCGTAGATCAAATCGAGCGGCAACAGGCCCTGTTTGACAAGTTTTTGCGGGCCGTACAGGTCGGCCAGCACGAGATTGTACAGCTCGGCGCGCTGAATCAGAGCGCGTTCAATACCGCTCCACTCCTGGCTGGTCAGCAGAACCGGAATCAGGTCAAGCGCCCACGGCCGTCCCCCACCGCGGCTATCCGGGTACACATTATAGGTGACCCCGTTCTCGTGCAGCAGGCGGCGGACTTCCTGTTCGCGGAGCCGCAGCTCCCCGGCCCCCAAGGCGTCCAGGGCGCGAATCATATACTCCCAGTGGCGACGCGGCTGTTGGGGCGCCGCACACAGCTCATCATAGCTGCCGGCCGGGACGTGATAGCCCGCAAGAAGACTGTCGTGTGCCGGAGCCGGAACGGCGAGATCCGCATCGCGCATGGTCTGTTTCCCAGTCTGCCCGCCGACTCGCTATGTACCACCGGGACATCACCGACTCAAGCGAGCGGCCGGCCGTAGGGCGCGGGCCACAGGCGGGGCAGATGGCCGACCCCGACCGGACGAGCACGGCGGTAGCGCATGACAGCCACCGCCTGCTCCTTAACACAGCAGCCCGCTGATGAAAAAACAGGCAAGCCGTGCGGTCAGATACGACCAACTGGGCGAAAATCCCGGTATTTCACACGTTTGGCGGCTGGCACGATATCTGCACAGAAAAGGCGATGCGACCGGAGTAGTGGAGAGGATGCCTATCCCCTCTCGGCTTCTCTCTACTATACTGGGGGATGGTGTCCCTCTCCTACACCATCCCCCTTTTTTTATGCCGCCACTCTTGTGACACAAAAAAGGGCAGCCCAGAGGGCTGCCCTACTATCAATCTTGCAATCTTGCAATCTTGGTGAAAGCGGCGTGTCAAACCGCGTCGTTTAGCGACCGAGCATGTCCCGCTCACACAGCCACGTCCCGACCTGGGGCCAGAGTTTTTTCTGCGCACCGGTGCTGACTGCCGCTCCGATATGGCCGGTCGGAAAGACCAGATTGGTCGCGTCTTGACTGCCGACCAGATCGACCAGCGGCAGGCTGGACTGGGGATGGACCACGTCATCGTGCTGGCCGACCACGTTCAGCACCGGGCAGGAGATGGACTGAAGATCGACGGCCTGGCCCCGAATCTGGAACTCGTTCTTGACCAGGGCGTTTTTATGGTTCAGCTCTTCGATCATTTCGCGAAAGATCTGGCCCGCCATCGGCACGTCGCTGTTCATCCACTTTTCGAACAGATCGAACATCTGGACGTAATCGGTATTGTCTTTGCCCCGGTACAGGCCGACATACTTGTCCAGCGCATGGTGTACCGGCGCCATGGCGTCAAAGGCTGCCTTCATGAACCAGGACGGGCAGTTGCCGTGGACCTCGGTCAGCAGCTTGAGCGTCTCGGGCGAAATCTTGTCCATCAGCGCCTGGGTCGGCAGCTCCTTGACGCTCATGTCGAGCGGCAGGGTGAAATTGATCAGATTCTTGACCTGGTCGGGATACAGGGCGGCGTACATGGTGGTCAGCAGGCCGCCAAAGCAGTAGCCGAGCAGCGAGACCTGCTCCACATCCTCACGGATCTGGATGGCCCGCACCGCATTGGCTAGGTCGCCGTTGACATAGGCGTCAAAGCCGCGCCAGCTGTCGGCCTGGGTCGGCGGCACCCAGTCGATGAAATAGACTTCCAGCCCGCTCTTGGTCAGCGTTTCGACCACGCTGCGGCCGGGCAGCAGGTCCAGGATGAACGGCCGCTTGACCAGCGAGTAGCAGATCAGGATTGGGGTGGCCAAGGGCTCGCCAACCGCCGGGTAGTAGCGAAGGCGGGTCTTGCCGCCCTCGTAGACCACCTCGTACGGGGTGGTCGGGGCCGGGTCTTCTTCGGCCGGATACGCCTCGCCCACCCCGCGCCGAAAGCCGTGCAGGCCGCGCACCGCGCCGTCGAGCCAATATTTGGGAAGTTCACTGAGTAAAGACATACCGCAGTCCTCGTGGGGCTAGGCGACCTTGCTGTGAAGCTGGACCACGTCGCTGGCCGTGGTGGCCGGTTTCACCTGTTTGATTTTGGGTTTGACCTGCAACTCGACCGGCTGGTTCTTCTCGGCCAGAGCCCGGACCTCTTCGCGCAGGGCCTGGACCTCGGCGGCCGTCGGCAGGCCCACGGCTCTCCACATGCCGGTAAAAAAAGCGCCGCTCAGCGCATCCCCGGCCTTTTGCAAACGCAGCGCCCCGTCCAGGGCCGATGCCGCCAGTTCGCCGACGAGCGGATTGCGGTACAGGTCGTCAATCGCCGTTGAGGTGAGTTTGACCGTGGCGTCATAGCCCTTCCAGGCCGCCTCGGTCATCTCCTTCTCATCGCCCATCCCCAGCCCCATCCGCAACCCGGCGAACGGCAGATCCACACACAGCGCCGTATAGGCGCTCAGGAACTCGCTCATCCCGTTCTTCGTTGTCGTGTCTGCCATGTTGATCTCCTTCTCTGTGCTATGTCCATGTCTACGGTAGGGCAGCCCCTCGCGGTGCTCAACAGACACTCAGTCACCCAGGTGACTAAGGTCGGTGTTTTGTCCTGCTTAGCTGCATTTCGTGTCTCTTTGGTGACAAATGGATGAAGCCTGCGTGAGACCTTGCTTTCGGTCTGATGAAGGCAGCAAGAATGATGCCGAAATCGGGCCACACGCAAAGCCCGAATACAACACGACTTTTTGGAAGGGAGGGGAAGATTTGCCTGTAGTCTGCCTCCCTATGAGGCAGCGGGCTGTTGCCTCAGCAACACTATGCCTTGTCCAGAGTCCGAACTGCTGAACGGCAGGATCAATTCTGTGGCAGGGAAGGCATCGGGTTTTGTCGACGCGTTTCAGGCGGGCTCATAGCGCTCGACGTTGATCTCGTGCGCCCGGGCTCGCATCTGTGAGGCGTCGTACCACGCCTGCATCCGCAGCAGCAGGTCCATGCTCACATCGAAGGCCTGTTCGATCCGCAAGGCCATCTCCGGCGATAGGGCAGCCTTGGCGTTCAACACCGCCGAAAGGGTTGCGCGTCGGACACCCAGAATTGCGGCAGCTTTTGTGATGCTCAGCCCCAACTCTTCGATGACCTCGGTGCGGATGAAGTCGCCCGGGTGCGAGGGAGTCATCTTCACGGTCACGCCATTGGCCCTCATCAGTGGTAGTCCTCCAAATTCAGGTGGCTGATAGCGCCGTCCTCTTCTTCAAACGTGATCCGCCAATTGCCGGAGACTGAAACGCTCCATTCGTTCTGCCGTTCGCCTGAGAGACGGTGGACACGCCAGCCCCGGGGCGCATCGTCAAGAAAGTCATCCAAATCGTTAGCCAGAATCAGCACTGTCAACACCTTGCGAATCCGATTGACCAAGTCGGGTCTCAAAGACCGTGGGTCATCGTTCTCAATCAGCCGGCGCAAACCCCGATGTCGGACAGAGCGCACGATCACGGCATCGAGCGTACGGTTTCAGCGTACATTCTTCAAGCCCCTGCTTGAGAAGCCCAGGGCTATTTCATTGCTTGATTGCCCGGGCTGGGACGCAACGGTCGTCTACCCTAATGATGAGTGATGCGCCGCCAGGGTTCTGACCGTCCGCTCAAACGGTCGGAGCATCGTCCGCCGGTCCCACAACGCAAAGCCGATGATAGCCGCCACCAATGCAGCAAAGGCGCTCAGCAAGGCCACAGTCAGGCGAAACTGACGGGCGAACTGGAGGTTCATATCCTCCCGCAGTTGGCCCATCTCGGCCCGCAGCTGTTGAGTCTGCCGGTTCATGTCCTCACGTAGCTGACCCACCTCGGCCCGCATTGCGGTCTGCCCTACCTCCAGCCGGGTCAGGCGTTCCACAATCTCGCGGTCGGTCAAGGCCGACGCCGCTTCAACCGCCCACACCGGACCGGGGAGAAGCAGCACGGTCACGACCCACGGAAGAAAGAACCGACTCATGATGGGGATTCAATGCCGGACCACCGGGAAAGTCAAGCGACAGGCCCCCCGCTCAAGGCAAGGGGGGCAGCGCAATTCACGATTCCGTATAGCCCTTCGACTTCAGGCGCGCTGCGCCTTACGCTCAGGACTGAAGGCCCCCGTTCGTGCTGAGCGTAGCCCTGAGCCGGTCGAAGGGGCAAAGTCGAAGCATGAGTCTGTCCTGAGCCAAATCGAAGGGCGTCGCCTGGTCAGCTCTCATCGACCGTCTCGATATTCAGGTGCAGCCGGTAGTCAATGCTGTCTTTGAGCAGACCCTTGATGTAGCAGCCTTTTTCAGCCCGTTGGACAA
>WTHE01000506.1 GCA_011523315.1 Candidatus Binatota bacterium | reverse complement strand
GGGTGTCGAGCAGACGCTCGGCCTCGGCGACGATATCGGCCACAATCCGGGCGGCCGGCTTGATGTCGTGGATCAGCGCGCAGGATTCTCCGGCGTACAGCGCGGTGTGTTCCATATCACCCTCAAAACCCGGCAGGGGCGGGAAAATGCCGTAGCGCGGGACATCGATTGTCGTGCCGGCCATGGGCATACGGCCGACGATATCACCCTCGCCCGGTCGCTGACCGCTGGCCGGACAGCCCGCAGCCTGCCAGTCTTCGACTGCGGTGTTGCGCAGCACACGGTGGGCGGCCCCAGGCCAGCCGACATCGAACACACAGGTATGGACGGTGTCTTCGGCCGTGCTGTCAACAATCCGCTGCTTGTAGGCGGGAATGACCTGTATCTCCTGGCTGGCCACAAAGCGGGTGCCCATGGATACGGCCTGGGCACCGAGGCTGAGTGCCGCCACCACCCCCCGGCCGTCGGCAATGCCGCCGGCGGCCAGCACCGGCAGCGGCCTGGCCGCCTCGACCACGCGCGGCACGATAGTGGACAGCGCGGTCGTGCTCTTCACATGACCGCCGGCCTCCAGGCCCTGGGCAATAATGCCGTCCACCCCGGCCTCGGCTGCGGCAACGGCCTCGTCAACACCGCCGACCTGCACGAACACCCGTGTTCCGCGCTTATGGGCTTCGGCCACATACGGCTGTGGGTCGCCCCAGAACAGGACCAGCACCGGCACCGCCTCTTCGAGACAGGTCTCGATCTGGCCCTCTTGCAGCAGGGGCAGGATGATATTGACCCCGAACGGTTTGTCGGTCAGCGTCCGCAGGTGCCGAATCTGCGTGCGGATGTAGGGTGCGGGCAACCCGCCCATGCCCAGCACGCCGCACGCCCCGGCATTGGACACCGCAGCCGCCAGCTCCGGCCCGGCCATGCCCCCACCCATGCCAACCGAAAAGATCGGGTGTTCGATACCCAGCTGCTGACACAGCGGCGTCTTCAGCCCTGCTTTTGCCATACTCCCTCCAGTCAGCGTTGAGCCGGTGTGTAGCCGGCGGACCGCTGCGAGCGGTCAGGCAATCACGTAGCCGCCGTTGGGGCTGATAGCCTGACCGACCACAAAGTTCGACTCTTCAGACGCCAGGTAGACGGCCAGATTGGCGATGTCCTGGGGCGAGCCGAACTGGCCGGCGGGTGTCGCCATGGCGAGCGCCCGCCGGACGTTATCGTCCAGCCCTTCGGTCATCGGCGTATCAATATAGCCGGGCGCAATCGCGTTGACCTGCACCCCGCTGACAACCGCCTCACGGGCCAGCGCTCGGGTGAAGCCCAGAATGCCGGCCTTGGCCGCGCTATAGTGCGGCGCGCCCGCACAGCCGGTCATGCCACAGATCGAGGCAATGCTGATGATCTTGCCCGAGCGCTGTTTGTGCATGATCTTGAGCGCCTCGCGGCTGCAATAAAACGTGCCATCCAGATGCACGCTCAGCATCCGCCGCCACTCTTCGTCGCTCAGGTTCTGGGTCGCCTCAAGCGCGGTCTCGATCTTGCCCGTCTTGGCCAGCTCGGCCTGCTGCTTGGCCATGACCGTGTTAAACCGCGCCCGCACGGTCGGGTTGTCCAGGCCGATACCGGCATTGTTGACCAGAATATCGAGCTGTGAAAAGCGCTTGGCCAGCCGGGCGAACATCTGAGTCACCTGGCGGCTTTTGGACACGTCAGCCCGGACCGCCAGGCCGCTGGCCTGCTGGCCGCACTCCTCAACGACCTGCCGGGCGTTTTCGACCCGCAGGTCGTTGCACACCACCGTTGCCCCTTCGCGGGCAAAACTGAGACAAATCGCCCGGCCAATGCCCGACGCTCCACCGGTCACCAGCGCGACTTTTCCGTCTAAACGTCCCATGCTTGCTCCTTTCAACAGTCAGACCTATTCCGTCCAAAACGGGCCGGGGTACAGCGGCCGGGCCTCGGCCACCTGGGGCGGCCAGACGATCTCCTTGCGCCCGTGCTGCCACTGGGTGACGAGCATGGGGTGGGCGGTCTGGCGGCCGGTGTCGGCATCAATGGCGTAGGGACCGTACAGGGTCGTGCAGCGCAGCCGGCTGGCCGCGTCGCGCAGGGCGCGCTGGTCGAGGCTGCCGGCCTGCTCCACACAGCGCTGGGCGATGATCCCGGCCGTATAGCCCTGGACGGCCGGATAATCGACCGGCACGGTGGCGCTCTTGAGGTAGTGGAACAGAAAGGTCTCCTCCGACGGTCCGCAATCCGCCCGATAGCGAACTTGGGGCTCCCACTGGCTGGGCGCAAAAAAGCCGTTGGCCCGGTCTTGCAGCTCGGCCTTGAAGCGGCTGATGGCGGCCACCACCAGGCCGGCGGCCTTGATCCGCGGCCTGAGTTCGCACAGCTGGCGGCCGAGCAGAATATCGTCCTCCACCCGTCCTACGCTCAGCACGACATCCGGGGGATCGTCGTCAAGCGCGGCCAGCAGGGGGCGGAAGTCCTGGGTGCCGGAACGGTAGGTCTGGTCCAGGGTCAGGGTGTAGGCTTCGCGCTCTATCCAGCGCAGCACGCCGGCGGCCATGTCGGCGGCAAAGCCGGTCCGGGCATGAAACAGGGCGACCCGTCGGGCGGTCGGGTCAACCGCCTTGAGCAGATCGAGAATGGCGCACAGGTAGAGCGAGGCGGGCGTCAGGATACCGACCAGCCAGGACAGGTTGCACTCAAAGATTTCGTCCGAGGAGCCGCTGTGATTCCACACCACGGTCTGACGCGCCTCGGCCACCTCGGCCGCCGCCAGGGTCAGCCCGCTGCCGTAGGGACCGATCAGCAGGTCAACGCGATCCTGGTCTATCAGTTTTTCGGTACACGTTCGGACCTTCGCCTCGTCGCTCTCGTCGTCCTCGACCACCAGGGACACAGGCAGGGCCGGTTCCTGGCGGTTGGGGCGTATCCCGCCGGTCGCATTCACGTCCCGGACATAGCACTCCAGGCCCTCCAGCACCTGACGACCGAGCCGGCTGTAGCGTCCGCTGAGCGAGACGGCGATTCCCATGCTGATGTGTGACATGACTTCCCCTCAGTATTTGGCAATCACCTGGCGGCTGAACTCCTCAATCATCTGTCTGCCGTTGTTCACGACCTGAATCGCAATCTGCTTGAGCCCGACGGCCTCCAGGGCTTTCAGCCGGGCGATGATGTCCTCGCCGGTTCCGGTCAGCGAAAAGCCGCGGATGAGCGTCTCGTCCAGATATTGTTCCTCGCCCGGCTTCATGTAGATCAGATGCCCCTCGTGGATCTCCAGATAGCGCCGGTCGGCCGGGCTGCGCAGGCCGGCGACATACTCCGTCTCGTAGCGCTGGTACAGCTGTTGGAGGGCCGGGGGCAGATCGGCCGCCACCGCCGAGCGCTCCCACAGGGCGTGCAGGGCGACCAGGGCAAACGGTCCGACCCGCTCCAGCACCCGGGGCGCGACCGCAGACTCGCCGGGCTGCAAGACGCAGCTGGTGGTCAGCATGGTGTTGGGCAGGCTGCTGGCCTGACGTCCGACCGTATCCGCCCCACGCTGGACCTGGGCCAGGTTTTTCTGAAAGCTGTCGGGATCGCTCAGGGTCGTGATCCAGCCGTCGGCCAGCTCCCCGGTCAGGGCCAGGGCCTTGGGGCCGTTGGCCGCGATATAAATCGGAATCGGGTCCGTGAGGTTGATGTAGCCGCGGTCGGGATGCAGAAACTTGATCCAGCGCTGCCGCTGGCCGTCGCGGTACAACACCTCCTCGCCCCGCAGCAGCGCCCGGCACTGCTCGGTCTGTTCGCGCAGCGCGCCGAGCGGCAGGGGCGGCAGGCCCATGGTATTGCGACCGGTGAAGCCAGTGCCGAGACCGAGGATGACGCGGCCCGGAGCGAGCTGGTTGATGGTCGCAATCGAATGGGCGGTCACCGGCGCAATCCGGTTGCCGGGAATCGCCACACCCGTGCCCAGGGTCAGGGTTGTGGTCTTTTCCGCAGCCAGGGCCATGCACACATACACATCGCTGTACAGCATCTGGGAGTCATAGAACCAGGCGTGCGAAAAGCCGTGGTCTTCGGCAACCACCAGGTCTTGCCAGGCGTCGGGACGGGCGGGATAGGCAATTGCAAATTCCATTCGGTCCTCCTCAGGGTCAGTCTAATGCAGATACGCCAGTAGCTCGGGCAGGCGTTCAATGACGATGTCGGCGTCGACCGGCCAGGACGGCTCACGGCCGTTGGTCAGCAGGACCGTCCAGGCACCGGCCGCACGGCCGGCCTGGGTGTCGTGGCGAAAGTCGCCGACCATCACCAGCCGGTCGGGGCCGATGCCAAAGCGGTCGGCGACCAGCCGTAGCGCCGCCGGGTCGGGTTTTGGCGGCGCGTCTTCGCGGGCGACCAGCAGGTCAACCCGAATGCCGAGCCGGCGGCACACCGCCTGCAACGAGGCGCGGCTGTTGCGGGTGATAATGGCCACCGGCAGGGCCAGGGCCTGAACCGCGTGCAGGGTGTGCTGAGCCCCGTCATTCCACTCCACGTGCTCCACCCCGTCCTGCTCAAATGCCTCGATCACGGCCCTGGCCTGCCGCTGCTCGGCCGGGGGCAGCCGCTCCAGCCAGTCGAGAATGTCCCCCTCGGCCAGCCCCAGCTGGGCGCGCAGCTTGCTGAAGTCGAGATAGGGTCTGGTCAGAGTGCTGTCGAGGTCAAAGGCCACCGCGGCCAGGGGATGGGGATGGTCCTGAATAGTGATGAAGCGGCGGGCGGGCAAAGGGAATCGTGATGTCCTTCCGATCTTTTTTGTTGTCACGCTTCCCTCTGTCATACGTCACAGTGCTTATCACGCTTGCCTTGCAGCCGCAGGGTACTGGTTCACCGCTGGAATGGCAACACGGGAGGTCGGCCAGGCTTGACGCCCAGGCGCGGCTGGGTCAGGCTGACATGCCTGGAGCACGGCGAATGACACGGCAGTTCGATGTCAGCATTGTTGGCGGCGGTATTATCGGTCTGGCCACCGGACTGGAGATGACCCAGCGCTTGCCCGGAGTCAGACTCGCCATTGTAGAAAAAGAAGACCGGCTGGCCACTCACCAGACCGGCCACAACAGCGGCGTGATCCACTCCGGCATCTACTACCGGCCCGGCTCGCTCAAAGCCCAGACCTGCGTGCGCGGCTCGCAGGAACTGATCGCCTTTTGTGAGCGTCACGCCATCCCCTACCAGCGCTGCGGCAAGGTCGTGGTCGCCACCTCGACCGACGAGCTGCCCCGGCTCGAGGAACTCCACCGCCGTGGCACGGCCAACGGGGTACAGGGTTTGGCCATGATCGGGCCGGAACACCTGCGCGAGCTGGAACCGCACGCCACCGGCATCAGGGCCCTCCACGTGCCGAGCACCGGGATCATCGACTTCTCCCGGGTCGCCCACACCTATGCCCGGCTGGTCGAGGACGGCGGCGGAACGATGCTGCTCAAACACCAGGTGCAGCAGCTGCGCCACAGCCAGGGCGAGTTGGTCCTGGAAACCACCGGCGGCGCCATTCAGACCCGTTACCTGATCAACTGCGGCGGGCTGTTCTGCGACCGCCTAGCGCGCCTGGCCGGGGCGCAGCCTGCGCTGCAAATCGTCCCCTTTCGGGGCGAGTATTATACCCTGGCGTCCCAGCGTCGCGGGCTGGTGAACACCCTGATCTACCCGGTCCCCGACCCGGCGCTGCCGTTTCTGGGCGTGCATTTCACCCGGACGATTGACGGCCTGGTCGAAGCCGGTCCGAACGCCGTCCTGGCCCTGGCTCGGGAGGGCTATCGCAAATCCGACTTCAACTGGCACGACGCGCGGGAAACCCTGAGCTTTCCCGGCTTTTGGACCATGGCCCGCAGGTATTGGCAGACCGGCCTGGGAGAAATGTACCGCTCGTTCAGCAAACGGGCCTTTCTGCGCGCCCTGCAACGCTTGCTGCCGGAC
>WTHE01000739.1 GCA_011523315.1 Candidatus Binatota bacterium | reverse complement strand
GAGGGGGCGGCCAAGCAGCCCGTGGAAGGCAATCGGCACAATATGCATCACACGTTCTTCAAAGAGGGGAGAACGCGAACTACTGAGAGACCAGACCGCCGTCCACCGTCATGGGATGACCGGTGACGAATGAGGCCGCGTCGGAACACAGCCACACCACGGCCTGAGCAATTTCTTCCGGCTGACCGAGGCGGCCGACCGGCTCCATCGTGGCCACCCCTTCCTCCATGGCCGGGCTTTTCTCAAAGGCGCGTTTGACCATCGGCGTTTCAATCACCCCCGGACACACCGAGTTGACCCGAATGCCGGCTTTGGCGTACTCCAGGGCGGCCGTTTTGGTCAGCCCGTTCACCCCGTGTTTGCTGGCCGCATAGGCCGAGATGCCCTGAAAGCCGACCAGACCGGCGACCGAGGCGGTATTCACAATCGCCCCGCCGCCGTGTTCGAGCATGACTGGGATTTCGTACTTCATGCACAGCCACACCCCGGTCAGGTCGATGGCCACCACCCGGTCAAAGTCCTCCTCGGTGTACTCGGCCGTCGAACACACCGGCCCTTCGATGCCGGCATTGTTGAACGCGCAGTCGACCCGGCCGTAGCTGGCGACCGCCTGTTGGACCATAGCCTCCACCTCGGCCGCGTTTGACACATCGGCCTTGATGAAGGTCGCCTCGCCGCCGGCGTCCTGGATCAGCCTGACCGTTTCCTGTCCGCCCTCGACCACCACATCGGCGACCGCTACCTTGGCGCCCTCGCGGGCCATGGCCAGGCAGGTGGCCCGACCGATACCCGAACCGCCGCCTGTGACCAGGGCGACTTTTCCGTCTAATTGACCAGCCATACTCGTACTCCTCTCTCTTCAGTTGACGTTGTCAGTTTTGTCCGCCGTCCGCAGGCTCGTCCGCAGGGCTGCCACCTCCTGGCGCAGGGCCCTGAGTTCGCGCCACAGCGCCTCGGACTCGGGCTCGGCGTGGCGTTGCAGATAGCCCGACTCCAGGATGCGGATGAATTCCTCGGCCACGGTTTCCGGCGTCCACTCGCCCTCCGGCCGATACCAGCGGTGCATCCAGTTCCACATGCCGATCAGGGCATAGGTAAAACGCTTGGGGTGGACCGGGATCAGCACGCCGGTGTTCACCCCCTCTTCGACCACTTTCTCAATCACCTGGCTGAAGGCCCGGTTGGCCTGGGTGACCGAGCGCTCCATCTCCGGCGGCAGATTGAACAGCTCCGAGAAAAACACCTGGGCCAGCGGCATATGGGTGGCCAGGTAGTGGACATGGTGACGGGTGATGCGGCGCAGCTTCTCCTGGACCGGCAAATCCTCGGCCGCAATACGCTCCAGCGCCGTCTGGGTCGAGGAAATGACCTGGTTGTACATGCGCCGCAGCAGTTCTTCCTTACTCGGAAAATAGGAGTAGAACGCAGCTCGGGAAATGCCGGCGGCGACCGCAATATCGTCCAGAGTGGTGGCGTGGTAGCCGCGCTGGCTGAACATGTCGGCCGTGACCTTCAGGATTTCCTCCTCTACGGCAGCGCGTTTGCGGGAGCGTTTGCCTGTCAGCATGTCGCGTTCTTGTAGCCTGTCCGGGGCGGTCCGGGCAAGTCCCGGTTTGCTTGACACCGGTGGGGCGCTGGGCGTATACACCCTGGAGTATATAATATGAACTACACAATCTGTAGAGCACACTGAAGGAGGAGACTATGTCATTACATGTTGGGTATGCCCCGGTTTTTCAGAATCCCGGCAATGTGCGGTCGGACGCCGAAGTGTATCAAGAGGAACTGCGTTTGGCCGAGCTGGCCGAACCGCTGGGTTTTGACTCGGTGTGGTCAATTGAGCACCACTTCACCGACTATACGATGTGCCCGGACGCCGTGCAGTTTCTGTCCTACATGGCCGGCAAGACCAAAAATATGAAGCTGGGTACGATGGTCATCGTCCTGCCCTGGCACGATCCGGTTCGGGTTGCCGAGCAGATCGCGCTGCTCGACCACCTGTCGGACGGTCGGATGATCCTGGGCTTTGGCCGTGGCCTGGCCCGGGTCGAGTACGAGGGTTTCCGCATTGACCAGAACGAGGGCCGCAACCGCTTTGTCGAATACGCCGAGCTGGTCATCAACGGCCTGAAAAACGGCTACATGGAGGGCGGCCTGGAGACCCAGCAGCCGCGCCGCGAGATCCGCCCGTATCCCAAATACTCCTTTGCCGGCCGCACCTATGCCGCAGCGGTGTCACCCGAGTCGATGCCGATCATGGCCAAGCTGGGCATCGGCCTGCTGGTCATTCCGCAGAAACCCTGGGAAGTCGTGCAGCAGGACTTCGAGGTCTACCACAAGGTCTGGCGCGAAGAGTACGGGGCCGAGGCCAAGCCGCCCCAGCCGCTGTGCGGGGGCTTCTTCTATGTGGACGAAGACGCCCAGCGGGCCGAGGAGAACGCCTACAAGTGGATTGGCGCCTATTACCACACCGCCATGCGCCACTATGAAATGACCGGCAAGCACTTCGGCTCGCACAAGGGCTACGAGTTCTACAGCAACGTCGGCAAGTACATCAGCAAACACGGCATGGACGGCGCGGCCAAGGACTTCGTCAAGCTGATGCCGTGGGGCACCCCGGACCAGGTGCTGCGCAAGATCGAGAACATGCGCGACATGATCGACCTGAACGGCATCATGTGCAACATGAGCTATGCTGGCATGCCCTACGACGAGGCCGAGCGCAGCCTCAGGTGCTTTGCCACCCACGTCCTGCCCGAACTCAAGAAGTGGGACACCACCCCGCTGGTCACGCCCCAGCCGCTGACCAACATGCCGGCGCCGGCTTCCAAGGCCGCCTGAGCTGCAAGCTGAACGCTGAATGAAAAACCGAAAATTCGTTCAGCGTTCAGCCAACCGACAAGACTGCATGCAGGTACCAGGATATGACCGAGTATGAAGCGGCATCCTTAGCCCTACAGCATGCCACCCTCAGCCTGGGCTACTGGCAGGTCGGGGCAACGCTCGTCGTAGGTTTGGTGCAGTGTGCCCTTATCGCATGGGGCGTGTCGGTGATGAAGGGTAGCAACGCCAGCCGGGATGCTACCCTAGTGGCCTTGCAGCGCCAGGGGGAAGCCTTCCAGCATCAGCAGGAAGCCTTGCAGCGCCAGGGGGAAGTGCTGGCCGACATTGGGGCTGGGATTCGGGAGTTGCTGAGAGACCGGGCTGAAAGACGCGAAACCAGGGGACAAGGCCAGGAACAGACCTCTGGCCATGCCCCATTCCCTTCACACTTGCAGGTCGGCTGAGCGGCGTGTAAGCCGACAAGCAGCAGAGGCAGACGCCTGAATGTCGGCTGCCGCCTCCAGCTCTACACATCCCGCTTTCGTCTTCTCGTCCTATCGGCTACAGTGGCCAGTCACGTCCGGGCGGTTGCACGCCCAGGGCTGTATGTAGCGTCGAGGAGGACTCAGCAATGGCCGATCTTGAAACCTTTCGCGTCGAAACCCGCCAGTGGCTCACGGACAACGCCCCGGCCTCGATTGTCGGCACGGCGTCGGGCGAGCTGGAGGGCAACTGGGGCGGCCGCAAGGCCAGGTACACCAACCCGGACGCCAAGGTCTGGCTCGACCGCATGGCCGAAAAGGGCTGGACCGCACCCGAGTGGCCGACCCGCTACGGCGGCGGCGGGCTGTCCAAGGCCGAGGCCAAAATCGTGCGCGAAGAGATGGCCGCGCTCAAGCTGCCGGTGCCGCTGATCGGCTTTGGCCTGACCATGATCGGCCCGACCCTGCTGGAGTACGGCACCGAAGAACAGAAGCAGGAACACCTGCCCAGGATCGTGCGCGGCGAAATTCGCTGGTGCCAGGGCTATTCCGAGCCCGGCTCGGGCAGCGATCTGGCCTCGCTCCAGACCAAAGCCGTGCTCGACGGCGACTTCTACACGATCAACGGCCAGAAGATCTGGACCTCATACGCCAACTTCGCCGACTGGATGTTCATGCTGGTCAGGACCGACCCGGACGCGCCCAAGCACCGGGGCATCACCTTCATTCTGATGGACATGGAAACCCCCGGGGTGGAGACCCGGCCGATCAAACTCATCAGCGGCTCGTCGCCGTTCTGCGAGACCTTTCTGACCGATGTCCGGGTGCCGGCCAAAAACGTGGTCAGCAACGTGAACGAGGGCTGGACCGTGGCCAAGGCGCTGCTCAACCACGAGCGGTCGATGATTGCCACCGCCTTTGGCGGCGGAGGCGGCAAGCGCCGCGGCATGCGCGACTGGGCCAGAAAATATGTGGATTTCGACGGCGAGCGAATCGCCGACACGGCCCTGCGGGAGCGCATGGCCCGCTTTGAGATGGACAATATGGCCTTCAAGCTGACCTCCGACCGCAGCCGGGACGCGGCCAAGGCCGGGCGGCCGCCGGGCCCGGAAAGCTCCATGTTCAAGATTTACGGCACCGAACTCAACCAGCGCCGCCAGGAACTCCTGCTGTCGATTGCCGGCCCCCAGGCCCTGGGCTGGGAGGGGCCGGGCTTTGACGACCGGGAATTGACCCTGACCCGCGACTGGCTGCGCTCGCGGGGCAACACGATTGAGGGCGGAACGAGCGAGATTCAGCTCAACGTGATTGCCAAGCGGGTGTTGGGGCTGCCGGACTAGAAAACCTCCCCTGACCTCCCTCGAAAGGAGACAACATACTGAGGACACCGCAGGAAGGAGTAATCCAATGAACAAAGTTTGGACGATGCTTGCGGCGGTGAGTTTCATGCTGGCAGCGTTTGCTGGCTGCGACGATGCCAAGATAGCGTCCAGGAACTTATCGAAAGCAGCGGAAAATTTTGAGATCGACCGGCGTATCATCTTTTACAACGGCATCACCGACACGTACATGCTCACCATAGATGGGCGCTGCGCTATTGACGATCAAGGAAAACAACTGGAAGTGGTGTGCAAGGTCAGCCCGGATGCCTACAAAAAGCACTTCCTGGGGCTGTCCGACAATGTGACCTATTTCGCGGAACAGTTGGAAACGGCGGATGTGAGCGCCTATCACTACCGTGTCACCTTTAAGCCGCAGACGATTTTGCCGGATATCGACTTCCGGGGAAGCGGCACGGAATTACTCGAAAACAAGTCGGAATAGTCAATAAGAGAGAGCAACTCATGGCCGAGTTTGAAGCTGCTACCATCGCCTATCAGCAAGCCACTATTGCTTACCAGCAAGCGAGCCTTGCCTATCGGGAGTCCAGCCTGACCGCCGCCTATGTGCAGGCCGGAGCCGCCGCCGTGGTCGGCCTCCTGCAAGCTGGAATCGTGGCCTGGGGTATCCGTGCCATGGTCACGGAGAGCGCCAAGCGGGGGCAGGAGCACGCCGAGCGCCACGAAGAAAGCATGCTGGCCTTGCGGGCGCTGATTGAGCGCACCGCACCCCGGCAAACCTAAGAAGCACAGGAGAGAGTATCGTGGCTCAACTCGTTCTGACCGAAGACCAGGAACTGCTGGCCCAAACCGCCCTGGACTATGTGCGGGCCAACTCGCCGGTCTCGCGCGTGCGGGAGTTGCGCGACGCCGGCGACCCGGTCGGCTTTTCGCGCTCAATGTGGCAGGACATGGCCCAGCTGGGCTGGGTCGGCATTCTGATTCCCGAGGAGTACGGTGGGGCCGGCCTGGGTCTGGCCGATTTTGCCGTGGTCATGGAGGCCCTGGGCCGCACCCTCGCCCCCGAGCCGTTTCTGTCAACCGTACTGCTGGCCGGCCAGCTGCTGGTCGAGGCCGGCAGCCCGGAGCAAAAGCGGGCTTGGCTGCCGGGCATTGCCGCTGGCGACGCCATCCTCAGCCTGGCCTATCAGGAAGCCCGCAGCCGCTACGACCTCAACCGGGTCGCCACCACGGCCACGGCCGAGGACGGGGCGTGGCGCATTACGGGCCAGAAGATCCAGGTGCTGGACGGCTACGCTGCGGACGCCCTGATCGTCTCGGCC
>WTHE01000296.1 GCA_011523315.1 Candidatus Binatota bacterium | reverse complement strand
AGCGCGCGGAGCGGATCCTGAAGCTGTACGAGGACAAGGGCTGGGTGCCGGCCCAGACGCTGGCCGCCCGCGACGATCCCAACCACCGGCAGATGCGGGCCATCTTCAACGAGGCGTTTCGCCCCCGGAAGATCAACGAGATGGACCCCTTCGTCCGGGAAACCGCCGCCAGGCTGATCGACGCCTTCATCGACGACGGCCGCTGCGACTGGGTCAAGCAGTTTGCTGTCCCGCTGCCCCTGATTATCATCGGCCGCCAAATGGGCGTTCCCGAAGCGGACATCTGGAAGATCAAAGCCTGGACCGACGCCTGGGTCCAACGCCTCGGCATGATGCAGACCGAGGCCGAAGAACACTGGTCGGTGGAGATGGAGATCGAGGCCCAGCACTACTTTCAGCCTATCTTCGAGCGGCTGCGCAAGGAGCCCGACGACACGCTGCTGTCTGAGCTGGTCAACCGCGTTATTCCCGAGTGGGGGCGGCCGCTCAACGATAATGAGCTGCACGCCGAAATGATGGCCGATACCTTTGTCGGGGGCGCCGAGACCTCGACCAACGCCATCGGCTTTGGCGTGAAGCTGCTCATTGACAACCCGCCGGCCTGGCGGCTGCTCAAGGCCGAACCGGACGCCTATCTGCGCACCTTTGTCGAGGAGGTGCTGCGTCTGGAGAGCCCGGTGCAGGGACTGTTCCGGGTCGCCGCCACAGACATCGAACTGCACGGCGTCAGCATCCCCAAGGGGGCGCTGATCAACCTGCGCTACGCCGCCGGCAACCGCGACGAGCGGGAGTTCGCCTGCCCCGAGGCGCTGGACCTGGAGCGCGACAAGCCCGGCCGGCATCTGGCCTTTGGCTCCGGCGTCCATCACTGCCTGGGTGCGCCGCTGGCTCGGCGCGAGTTGTACTGGTCGTTCAAGACGCTGCTGGAGCGGGTTGACGAGATGTGGTTTGCGCCGGGCAGGAACGACTTCGGTGTCGCCCCCAACGTCGCCCTGCGGGCGCTCAAGGAGCTGCACGTCGAGTTCCGGCCGGTCGCCTGAGGGGGACAGAGAACGCTGGCAGCACACAGCGAGGAAATCGGTATGCCCACACGCATTGTTCTGATCGTTCTACTGGTCCTGGGCGGACTGCCCGGCTTTGCCGCTGCCCAGGCGCTTGACACCTACAGCCCGATCACCGACGAGCGCCTGCTCAAGCCCGAGCCGGAAAACTGGCTGATGTACCGGGCGACCTATGACGGCTGGGGCTATAGCCCGCTGGATCAGATCACGCCCCAGAATGTCAAGCGTCTGGTGCCGGTATGGACCTTCTCGACCGGGGTCGACGAGGGTCATCAAGCCCCGCCGATTGTCAATGACGGGGTGATGTTCATTACCACCCCGCAGAATCAGGTGCTGGCCCTGGACGCCAGAAAAGGTGACCTGCTGTGGCGCTACCGCCGTGAGTTGCCCGAGGATTTGTTTCAGCTGCACCCGACCAATCGGGGGGTCGGCCTGTATGGGGACAAGGTCTACCTGGCCACGGTTGACGCCTATCTGGTGGCGCTGGACGCCAAGACCGGCGCGGTGGTGTGGGAGACCGAGGTCGAGAATTACCTGACCGGCTATTACATGACCCTGGCCCCGCTGATTGTGAAGGGCAAGGTCATTGTCGGCATGTCCGGCGGCGAGATGGGGATTCGGGGCTTCATCCAGGCCTTCGACGCCGAGACGGGTGAGTCGGTGTGGAAAACCCATACCATTCCAGGCCCCGGCCAGCCCGGTCACGACACCTGGGCCGGGGACAGCTGGAAGACCGGCGGGGTGTCGATCTGGATCACCGGGAGTTATGATCCGGAGACGAACCTGACCTACTGGGGGACGGGCAACGGCGGGCCGTTCATGGGCAGCGCCCGTCCCGGCGATAATCTGTACGCCACCTCGGTCATCGCCCTCGACGCCGACAGCGGCGAACTCAAGGGCTACCATCAGTACCACTGGAACGGCTCCTGGGACTGGGACGAGGTGTCGGCTCCGCTGCTGCTCGACGTGCGCCGCGACGACCGGACCTTCAAGGGTCTGGTCCACGCCGGGCGCGACGGCTACCTGTGGCTGTTGGAGCGCAGCGCCGGTGCAATCGGCTTTGTCGATGCCCAGCCGTTCGTCCGTCAGAACGTCTTCACCCGGCTCGATCCCCAGACCGGCCGCCCCGAGTACGACCCGGACAAGATCCCCGATATCGGCAAGCGGGCCGAGTTCTGCCCCTCGGTGTGGGGTGGCAAGGACTGGCCGCCGTCGGCCTACAATCCCAAGACCGGCTATGTCTACATCCCGGCCAACGAAAACCTGTGCGGCGCCATGCAGGGCGAGCCGGCCACCTACCGGCCGGGCGATCTGTTCGTCGGGCTGAAGATCTCGGATATCGAGATCATCCTGCACGAGGACGCCAAAGAGCATATCGGCGAGCTGCAAGCCTGGGACATGAACACCGGCAAACAGGTCTGGACGACGCCCTTTCGGTCCCACAACTGGGGACCGGTGCTGACCACCGGAGGGGGTCTGGTGTTCTCGGGCGGCACCAACGACCGTTACTTCCGCGCCTTTGACGCCACAAGCGGTGAGGTGCTGTGGCAGCAGCGGACCAACTCGGGGGTGACCGGCGTGCCCAGCAGCTACGCGATTGACGGTGTGCAATATATTGCCGTGCAGTCCGGCTGGGGTGTGGATGCCCAGCGCAAACAGGAGCTGCTCGACAAAGCCTTTGGCCACACCGTCCATGTGCCCCAGGGCGGGGTGTTGTGGGTCTTTGCCTTGGCCGACGAGTGAGGCCGGTCAGGCTGCTCCCGTCCTCCGTATCGTCACGCTCTAACAGAGAGAGAGATAGACGTGCAGACGACGCTCGGCCTCGTCTTGCCCAGGATGGCCTCGCCCAGCTGGCTGAGGTTGAGCCGGGTGCCGGTCCGGTAGCGCTCGTCCAGATAGGCCCGCATCTCCCGCTCTTCGGCCGGAAGAATCACATCGTGTGTCTCATGCCGCAGCCTGGCCGCGATCCGGTGAACGACCGGCTGGGGCATGCAGGTGGCCATCAGGCCGGCCAGGAACAGGCCGGCCTGTTCCCACACGGCGAAGTCGTGCGGCACTCCGTACTGCTCAATCAGGCGTGTGAGCTGGTCGGCAATCCGGGCCGGATTGCGGCTGCGGAAGGCGTGGTCGGCCGGCGCCAGAGTCAGGGCTTTGGCCGATGGATCTTACATCCTGCGGGCAATTTTGCTACTGTGGACGAGTTCCTGGTCGTTCTGTCGCTGTTTGGCGTTGGTCAAAAGACGGGCGGCCAGAGCAATCGCCCGCTCAGCAAGTTGGTCGAGTGAGGCGTCTGTAGTCGCGGACCCTGGATACTGAAATGCCGCCATACCGGATCTCCCACGCGCGCCTTGTGTCTCCCATGCTAGGAGACTTGTCCCGCCGAATCAATTTGGGTGACATCCCGCCCCCGTCCTGCATCGCTTCTGAAAACTGACGCGGGCCACTCCCGTTTCTTCCCTCCAGTTTTGCCGATTTGCGCATACTCAGGAAAAGCTTCGTCTCAAGGAGAAATGTGTCGTATGAACGCTGTCCCGTCTTCCTCACCGACCCATCTGGCGTGGCGTTATGCCTGCCTCGGTGCCGTCCTGCTGAGCGTTGGGTTCCTCGTCCTGCGGCCATCGGCGAGTTCGGCACCAATGCCCGTCCAAGAACCGAGCCAAGAATCGAATCAAGAGTCGAGCCAAAAACCAAACCAAATCGTACAGATAGCGGTGACTCCGCAGCCGCCGGCCACGGACCAGCCCCCCCAGCAACAGATCAGGCCCCAGCCCTCCAGCAAACTCACCCTCGAACAGTATACCCGCTGCCTGGCGCGGGAGTTGGAGCTTGACGAGCCCTTGGCCCTGGCCGTCCTGATCCAGGAAAGTGACGCCCACAATCCGATGAAACAGGGCCGCCGAGGCGGTCGTGGACCTCTGCAAATCAGACCTGACGCCTTGGAAGAAGTCGGCCTGTCTCGGTCTGAACACTCCCTGCCGATCCTCGTGTACGGTGGATTGCGCTATCTCAAAACCATGCTGTCCCTCTTCGATGATCAGCAAACCGCCCTGGCTGCCTATAATATGGGGCCGACCCGCCTGAAAGAGCGGGGCAACCGTCTGTATCGGGTGACGGAGAGATACGTCCATCAGGTACTGCGAAGAATGGATCAGATTCGTTCTTCGGACCAGGTGCCGTACCATCCGGTTCTCAAGCATCGGTTGCCCGAATACAGGCTGTCCCTGGACCATCACAATATTGCTCCTCTGCAGGCCTGTCTGGTGTTGTGAGTCACCGTCGCTCGCTCTTCGGACGGAACTGCTGACCCGGCGCTTCAGACCCCTCTCACGTCAGCCCCACGCCAGTCTCCCGTCCGTCGTCTTGACCCGAGAGCGCCAAGCGTTTAGGGGAGACGGGGACAGTCCAGCACCGACCGGAGTTGCATTGTGCGCAGCAATCGGTGAGGCTGGAAGTCCGACGCACGAGGAGGAAACCCATGCCACACGCATCAGCCGAGAGCATTCACGCCCGTTTGTCTCATCCGGTGATCGATTCTGATGGTCACTGGATCGAGTTTGAACCCGCGGCCCTGGAGTATCTGCACCAGGTCGGCGGCCAGCGCATTGTCGAGCGCTACCAGAAAGTCGCCAATCAGTTCGGCAATAAGAAGTGGGCTCAGCTGTCCGGCCAGGAGCGCCGTGAGCGGCGGATGCTGCAACCTGCCTGGTGGGGGGTGCCGACCAAGAATACGCGAGACCGGGCCACGGCCATGCTGCCCAGGCTGTTGTACGAACGGATGGGCGAGCTGGGCTTGGACTTTTCGGTCATGTATCCCACCGGGGGCGCCCTGTTCGCCCCCTTTCTGCGCGACGAGGAGGTGCGCCGGGCGGCCTGCCGCGCGTTCAATATGTATACGGCCGAGCAGTTCAAGGGCCTGGAGGACCGTCTGACTCCGGCTGCGGTGATTCCCATGCACACGCCCCAGGAGGCGGTTGAAGAGTTGGAGTTTGTGGCCGCGCACTGCGGCACCAAGGCGGCCATGCTGGCCAGCCTCCAGCGCCGACCGGTCCCGGCAGTGGCCAAAAAGACGCCCGAGGCCAGCCGCTACGCCCAGTGGCACGATACTCTGGGGCTGGATAGCGAGCACGACTACGACCCGGTGTGGGCCAAGTGTGTGGAACTCGGTATCCCGCCCAGCTTTCATTCGGCCTCGTCGGGTATCGGGCTGCGGACCTCGATTTCCAACTTCGTGTACAACCACATCGGCCACTTTGCCGCAGCCAGCGAAGCCGTGTGCAAGTCCATCTTCATGAACGGGGTGACCCGGCGCTTTCCCCGGCTGCGTTTCTCGTTTCTGGAGGGCGGGGTTGGCTGGGCGTGCGGCCTGTACAGCGATCTGATCGGCCACTGGAGCAAGCGCAACCCCGGGGCGCTGGAAGAGGTCAATCCGGCCAACCTGAACCATGAACTCCTCGTTGACCTGATCCGGCGCTACGGCTCCACCGGGATGGTGGACAAGGTGGGCGAGCTGCGCTCGTCCATCGGCCAGGGCTTGCTGACCGACAAACCCGAGCAACTCGACGACTTTGCCCGGTGTCAGATTGAGCGCGCCGAGGACATTCGGGACCTGTTCGTGTCGAATTTTTATTTTGGTTGTGAGGCGGATGATCCGGTCAACGCCTGGGCGTTCAACCGTCAGGTCAATCCGTTTGGGGCGAAACTCAACGCGGTCTTCGGCTCGGACATCGGCCACTTTGACGTGCCGGATATGACCGACGTGCTGGGCGAGGCCTACGAAGGGGTTGAGGACGGCGTGCTCAGCCCGGACGATTTTCGTGACTTTGTGTTTGCCAATCCGGTCCGGCTGTGGACGAGCATGAACCCCGACTTCTTTGTCGGCACGGCGGTCGAGTCGCAGGTCCACGCCTG
>WTHE01000256.1:2796-5987 GCA_011523315.1 Candidatus Binatota bacterium | reverse complement strand
CAGGCGGTCCATGATTCCCCGGATGCGCCACGTCCAGTTGGCATAGTACCAGCCTCGCTGGCCGCCTATGCCGGTCAGCACCCGGTAGACCGCGCTGGCCGGCGCGGCCACCTGCCGCCGTCGCCGCTCAAGAATCATCCCCTGCTGCGATTCCAGACGGATGAACTCGTCCTGCGCCGAGGACGGGCTGTGGGCATCGCTCCACGCGGTCTCGATCTGTCCTGCGTCAAGCTCGGCAGCCACCCGGGCGAGCGCGCTGGCGTAGTCCTGGGGCTGAATGTGCGGGAACAGGCTGCGGGCCAGGCTGTCGGTCACCACCACCTCGTTGCGGAGTCCCTCAATCAGGGGTCCGCTGACCTTGGCCGGGATGGGGGTGACCCAGTGCACCCAGTACGACGACAGGCGGGGAGTCAGGACCGGCACGGGCAGCAGCCAGCGTGTGAGCCCCCGCGCGGTGGCATAGCCCAGCATCATGCCCTTGTAGGTGGTCACGTCTTTGCCGCCGACCTGTATGACCTTGTCCGCGCACTCGGTGCTGGTCAGCGCGGCGACCAGGTAGTCCAGCAGGTCGGCGACGGCAATCGGCTGGACGCGCGAATATACCCAGCGGGGACAGATCATGATCGGCAGCCGTTCGACCAGATAGCGAATCAGCTCGAAGGAGATGCTGCCCGAGCCGACAATCACCGCCGCCCTGAACTCGGTGACCGGAACGCCGCCATCTCTGAGAGCGTGGCCCGTCTCCTGTCTGGAGCGCAGGTGTTGAGACAGGTCGGCCCGGGGGTCTCCCAAGCCGCCGACATACACGATCCGCCGCACGCCGGCTTGCCGCGCCGCGCGGCCGAACAGCCGGGCAGCCTCAAGGTCCAGCTCGTGGAAGCCGGTGCCGCGCGCCATGCTGTGGATCAGGTAGTAGGCGCACTCGACCCCGGCCAGGGCTGTGGACAGGCTGGGGGCGTCCAGCGCATCGCCGACCGCGACCTCCACCTCGCCGGACCAGGAACGCGAGCGTATCCGCCGCTGGCTGCGGGTCAGGACACGCACCCGATAGCCTTCCTGAAGAAGGCGCGGGACCAGCCTGCCGCCGATATAGCCGGTGGCTCCGGTCACCAGGATGCGGCCAGCTGTGTCCATCGTGATTCGCTGCCCTCCTTGTCGTCTCGTGAGCGGGCTGGTGTTCTACCGGTCAGCCTACCACGGAACGCACAGCGGGACGATATAACTGAAGTTGGGGTGGTGTATCACGTTGAAATTCTCTTTTCGCGGAGGACGCTCCTGGCGCAGAAATCCCCCTGCGCTTCGCGCTTCCCCCTTTGCCAAAGGAGGACTGAGGGGGATTTTCCGGCGTCTGGCGCGTCCTCGGCGCGGGCCGCTGGGGATGAGACAGGCAAGTATTTTCACACTGAGACACTACTGAAGTTGGTCATGGCGGAGCTTGTGACTCCGACCTGGCGGGCGACCTCGGCGAGAGACCATCCGAACTCTTCCCCCGTGTCGCCTGGCTCTACGGTATTTTTCCCGGCTGGGAGGGGATGCTGGTCTTTCAATCCGTCCGCGGAAAACGTATCTTTTCAGAGCCGCTGCATGAAGAGCTTTGGAGGAAAAGCCCGTGAGTAAACTGACCGCACCAATGAGAACGCTCATCGAGAGTTACAGCGCCGGAGCGGTGGCTACCGTCAACGCAGACGGCACGCCGGCGGTTTCGCCCAAGGCCACTTTTGTCGTCATCGACGATGGATGCCTCGCGTTTGGAAACATCCGCTCCCCAGGCACCATAACAAACATCCGTGCGTGTCCCGACGTTGAGGTGAATTTCATCGATGTCCTGACCCGACGTGCGGTACGGGTAAAGGGCCGGGCCGAGATCGTCGAGAGGGAGTCGGCGGCGGCCACACGTTTGCTGCCCGCTTTCGAGCAGCACTGGGCGCCGTATCTTGACCTCATGCAGAGCTTCGTCAGCATCTCCATCACACAGGCCGAGTTGATCCTCTCTCCCGCCTACGATGTCGGACACACGGCAGAAGATCTCCGCCGGGTCAACCTGGAGAAGCTCTCGAACCTGCGCTGACACATGGAGGCGCAGCCTGTCCTGCGCGCGTCCGTGGGGACACGGAGGAACACACTATGTCTACATCTTCATCCATGCTGCCGGGGAGATTGGGGAACCCGAACCTGACGCTCGCCACCGACCCGCGCCTCGACCCCCGGCTGGCCGCAACCGTGGCGGGCAAGGACGCCGCTCTGGGAGAGCCGGCGGCCGTGGGTCCCGATTCTCCTTATGCAGAGATACTCGACTACATCGGCGCCGTTGAGTCCGAGCTCGATCCGGTCTACGCCGAGGCCTTCGGCAGTCTGCCGCCCGTGCGCGGCGTCACCCGGCGCACCGAGGTCATCACAGGCGTTGACGGCAACGACATCCGTCTTTTCGTCCACGAGCCCACGGAGCGGACTCATCCCCTGCCGGGCATCCTCCACACCCACGGCGGGGGCATGGTCATGTGCGCGGCCGCAGACCTCCAGTACGTGCGCTGGCGGGACGAACTGGCCGCCACCGGGCTGTGTGTCGTCGGTGTCGAGTTCCGTAACGCGGCGGGCAAGCTCGGCAGCCATCCCTTTCCTGCCGGCCTCAACGATTGCGCGAGCGGTACGCAGTGGGCCTACCAGAACAGGGACGATCTCGGCATCTCGCACGTTGTCGTCTCGGGCGAATCGGGCGGTGGCAATCTGTGTCTCGCTACGGCGCTCAAGGCCAGGCGGGAAGGCTGGATCGATCAGATAGCCGGTGTCTATGCGTGCTGTCCCTACATCGCGGGCACCTACAGTCCCGCTCCGCCCGAACTCGTCTCGTGGCGCGAGAACGGGGGCTACCAGCTGGATCCCGACATGTGCCAAGCCCTGGTCACGGCCTACGACCCGAACGGACAACACCGAAGCGACCCGCTGGCCTGGCCCTACCAGGCGAAGGCAGACGACCTGAGCGGACTGCCGCCGCACACCATCTCGGTGAATGAACTCGATCCGCTGCGCGACGAAGGGCTGATCTACGCGCGCAAGCTGATGGCGGCCGGTGTCCCGACGGTGAGCCGTACCGTCAACGGCACGCACCACGGCGGAGACACCGAGACCTTGGCCGAACTGCCCCACGTCTACCGGGCGACCATCCGCGACATCCAGGCCTTCGCCGCAGCGTT
>WTHE01000256.1:0-2696 GCA_011523315.1 Candidatus Binatota bacterium | reverse complement strand
GCGAGCGCAGCTCAGCTCTGCTCATAGGCATACGCCGCCCGCAGCAGCACGTCGTCCTCGAAGTGCCGGCCGACCAGTTGCAGCCCGACCGGCAGCCCCTCGTGCGTACCGCACGGCACGCTCAGAGCCGGATGGCCGGTCGCGTTGAACGACCCCGTGTTGTGGATCATGTTGGCGAAGATCGACAGGAAGCCATACGTCGACAGTTCTTCGTCGGGTATCGGCGGGGCGGTGAACGGGACCGTCGGCATGAGCAGCACGTCAACGTCTGTGAACGCCTCCTCATAGGCGGCCCGCAGTGTGCGGGGGGGGTTTTGCGCCTTGGCGTAGTAGTGCATGCCGTAGCGGCGGTAGGTGTACTCGCCGAGCAGCAGCACGAGCTTCAAGCCCAACGGCAGGTCGTTCGCACGCGCCTTCACCGCCCGGTGGGTAAAGTTCACGTGGTCCAGCGCGTAGTGCCCCTGCCAGCCGTGGCCCCAGCCGTCCTGCTTGTTCGTCTCGTTCCCGCCCTGGATCAGGAGCGGCCACAAAATCGCGTTACCGTCGAGATGCATCGGGATCGACACGTCGGCCAGGGTTGCGCCGGCCTGCTCCAGAACGCCTGCCGCCTCGCGCACCTCAGCGTCCACCGCCGGCATCGATTGCTCGTGGCCGAAGCCCTGGGCCAGGACGCCTATCCGCAGGCCGGCAACGCCGTCTTCGAGCCGGGCGGTGTAGTCTTTGACCCGCACGTCCTTTTGGCGCGGGTCGAGGCCGTCTGCCCCCGCCACGGCCTGGAGCGCGAGCGCACAGTCGCGCACGGTCTTCGTCATCGGCCCGGTGTGATCGACCGTATTATCCAGGCCGGCCAGCCCGGTGTGCGGCACCAGGCCGAAGCTTGGCTTGAGGCCGACGATGCCGCACCACGCGGCCGGGACGCGAATCGAGCCGCCCTGGTCGCCGCCCATCGTGATATCCGCGTTGCCGTTGGCGACCACGACCGCGCTGCCGTTTGACGATCCCCCCGGACAGTGGCGACCCGTGGCCGGATTGATCGGCTGCGGTCCGGGGTAGATGCTGAGCCCGATCGCGTCAAAACAGTGCGAGCCGTTCACGACCTTGCCGATGATCTCGGCGCCGGCGTCGAGCAGGCGGGTGACGATGGTCGCATCCTCGGTCGGCACGTAGCCTTCCAGCACGCTTGAGCTGTTCAGCATCGGAATGCCTGCAACGCGGATATGGTCTTTGAGCCCGACGGTCTTGCCGGACAGCGGACCGTCCGGCGCCCCCGGGATCGAGCAGCGCCACGCCCAGCCGTTGTCCCGGTTGTCCTCGGTCGATGGTCGCGCTCCAAAATCCCGCCGCGGATACTTGACGGGGATCGTGGGTGCCACCAGTTCGTCGAGACGCTGGTAGGCCGGCAGCATCTCGCGGATGTACAGCGAGAAGCCTTCGACCTCTTCGTCATTCACCTCGAAACCGAAACGCTGGCCGGCGTCGCGCAGGTCCTGATGGGTAGGCATTCGCACAGGCATGGGCAGTCTCCTTTTCCGGGAACCATACGTCACGCCATAGCGCGAATGCAAATGAGCTATTGTCTACCCGTCAGACATGCCGGCATGCTGGCCGGACACACCTAGCGCGCCACCGCCGGGATGACGAAGTCTTCCAGCAGCGGCCACGGATCGCGGAATCTCTCACCCGGCTTGGACGCCACGACGACGACAAGCTCGTGCTCGGGGACGCAGAAGATATGCTGTCCCCCGCGACCGGCGGCCGAGAAGACGAAAACGCCGTTCACGTCTCGCAGCCACCACAGGTAGCCGTAGCCGGGGGTGTGGGGCACGACGGAATCCCGAACCCACCGTGTCGGGATGATCTGGGCGCCGTTCCACCGACCGCGCTTGAGGTACAGCAGGCCGAACCGCGCCATGTCCCTGGGCCTGAGCACGAGTCCCCAGCCGCCGGTGCTGTTGCCGTGCGGGTCCGTGGGCCAGCTCACGCCTCGGTTGCTGAACACGGCTGCCCGACTCTGGCCGTGGGGCGTGTCGGCGGCGGGCAGGTCGATGCCGAGGGGTCCGAATACGTGCTCGGCGGCGAACTCTCGGGCGCACCTGCCGGTGCTGCGGGTGATGATCGCCGAGAGCAGATGGGCAGCGGCGCTGTTGTACTGAAACGTCCCCAGCGCCCCATCTTTCACCGGTAAGCTGAGGATGAAGGTGACCCAGTCCCGGCTCCGGCGCAGGCGGTCGAGGAACAGCTCGTGACCCCGTGGGCCGATGCGCCACTGGAAGCCGGCCGTCATGGTCAGGAGGTGTTTGAGCGTCAGCCGACGCTTCAGGTGCTCGTGCGCAGCGGGAGCGTAGTCCGGGAAGAAGTCCAGGACACGCTGGGCGGTTCCCCTGATGAACCCCCGGTCGATGGCAATGCCGACCAGGGCCGAGATAACGCTCTTGGTGACCGAAGCGACCAGATGGCTGTCGTCTTGACCGCAGCCACCGAAGTATCGTTCAAAGACAAGCCGGCCGCTTCTGGTGATGAGCAGCGCCCTGATGCGCCCAAAGCGGGCGCTGACCTCCCGTTCAAGGTCAGCCAGCAGCGCGGCGCGCATGCCCAGGGCTGCGGGGTCTGCCCGGCGCCAGTCCTGAGCAAGCCAAGAACTCACTGTGACTCCGTTACCAGGAACGGGCCGGTCCGTGAACGGGGATTTCGCCTCA
>WTHE01000348.1 GCA_011523315.1 Candidatus Binatota bacterium | reverse complement strand
GAGCGGGTTGTCCTTGTTGACGAACACGGCCAGGGAGTCGAGCGAGGTCCGCAGCGAGGTCGCCTTATAGCCGAACTCCTTTTCAAACTTGTCCATCTCGCTGCTCTTCATCGCCCGCGACATGGGTCCCAGCTGAGCCGTGGCCTCAATCAGGGCCGGCGGCGCGGTGCTCGAGCCTTTGCCCTCGATCTGGACATTCACGTTGGGATAGACCTTTTTGAACCCCTCGGCCCACAGGGTCATCAGGTTGTTCAGCGTATCGGACCCCACGCTGTTGAGGCTGCCCGAGATACCGCTGACCTTCTCATAGGCGGGCAGCTTGGGATCGACTTCGACCTGGGCGACAGCCGGACTGCTGACGACCAGGCCCAGGGCCAAGCCACCGACGAGGGCTGAGAACTTCTTCATAACGACTTCCTCCCCTTGGGATTGATGATGACACATGGCCGCGAGCCGCTTACACGGCCCACGACCAGCGACGAGTGCTTAGAAATCAAGCTGAGCACGCATCTGGACGATATCGGCGTCAAAGTCGTACGGATGCTGCTGGTCGGCGTGGACATAGTTCAGCATGAAACGGACGTTGGGGTTGAGGTACCAGTTCAGGCCGGCGGTGAAGTTGCCCAGTGTCCCGCCCCGGACCATGCCGTCGGTCAGATCCAGATGGGAATACCGCAACGCCGCCTCAACCGCCCCGTAGCCGCCACCGCTCCAGCTCAGGTCCCTGGCCGGCTTGATCCGGTCAAAGGCTCCGCTGGAGGTCTTGTAGCGACGATAGTCACCCGGGGTCAGGAAGACGCTGGCGTAGATGTAGGCGCCATCGAAGCTCAGGTCGCCACCCTGGTTGGAGTCGTTGACCTCGCTGAAGACGTACTCACCCTGGACGGAGAACGGTCCGTAGACCGCCGCCACTTCGGGGTTGAAGTAGTCGATGCTGTCGGCCTTGAATCTCCCGGTGTCAACAAAACGGGGACCCAGGTGGGCTTCCGGCCGGGCCCGAAAACGGATGTCGCTGTCTTTGTCACGGAACTCGTGGGTGTAGCCGAAGCCCAGGTGCAGGAGCCGCTGGCCCTTGTCCTCGTACCACGGCAGGGCCGTCACACGGGCGGTCAGATTATAGTCCGAGTTCTTGCCAAACCTGTTGCCCGAGTCACCCACGTCACGGAACACGCCCACCGCAGCGGTCGCCCGCCTGTCGGCAAAGGTGTTCGCAATCTGGAAGCCGGTGTTGCGGCCCTGGACAAAGGTGTCGGCCAGCGAGCGTTCCATGAAGGTCATGTACTTACTGCTGGTCAGCTGTTCGAGCGACATGGGTTCCTTGAAGTGGCCGATTCTGAGATTGCCCAGGGTCGGGATCTTTTTCAGCTCAATGTACACATCTTTGAAATCGGCGTCCTGACCGCCAAAGTCGTACCCGATTTTGTACTTGATGTTTGTGTAGATCTCGCCTTCCATATACAGCCGCGCCCGCCGGACCTCGGTGCCGTCGCCAATGCTCCGAAAGTCATCCGGGGCATCGCTGTCGGTGCTGTAGATGGCCCAGTCGTTCATGATCCGGCCACCGATCTTGAGCGAGTAATTGCCGTCGTTGGACTTGAGCCGCAGCCCCGACGACCAGTACACCCGCATCGTTTTCGGATCGGGCGCTTTTGCCTCGCCGGCACGGACCGCAGCCTCGACCTTTTCTCCTTCGGCCTGGGCCTTGATCATCAGGTCGCGGTACTGCTGATCGCTGATCTGCCCGTTGGCCTTGAGGATGTCGAGAATCTCGACCGCCACATTTTTCTCCTGGGCAAAGGCGGAACTCGCCAACAGGAGCCCGGCGGCGATCAGACCGCCACACACGAGGCTGCCGCGTCTCTTCATACTGTTCTTCTCCTTCCCTACGGACGTAGTTGGGCCGAAGGTAAGAAGGCAATGTTACGGGACAATGACAGGGCAGTTATTTATGCGTTACCCTCGGTGGACAGCGCGTATCGAAGGGTGAGACGAGCGAAGCCGGTCTGCGGCTCAGACCCGCTCAAAGCCGGTAATCGCCACCACCCCTGATCGCGGCAGTTCCCGGCCGCCGTGCGGCCAGTGGCTGGACAGCCGCTCAAGGCTGGGACTGTGGCCGCCGGGATGTTGAACCGACAGGAACAGCGTGTGGTCGTTGCCGCTGAACCACGGTCCGGTCAGTTCACAGTCGGTGGGACCGGACGCAAACTGGTAGGCTTGGCCCGCCCCGGGACCGGTGGTCGGGACCATGAACAGCCCGTTGTTGCCGAAGGCCTGATACGGATCGTGGCCCAGCCGGGAGCTGGCAATATCGCACGCCACCCACAGATTACCCCGGCGGTCAAAGGCCAGATTGTCGGGGCAGGCCAGACCGCTGTGGCGGCCGCCGAGCAGGAACAGCTCAAACCGGAAGCGCTCGCCCTCGGGATTGTCGTTGTCCTCTATCAGCCGCAGGATCTGTCCGTAGAAGTTGGCCCGGCGCGTATTATTGGTCAGCGCAATATACACCGAGCCGTCGGCCGGATGAATTTCACAGTCCTCGGGACGGTCCAGGGGCGTCGCTCCCAGGACTCGGGCCGCAATCCGGGTATGGATGAGAATATCGGCCTGGGAGGTGATGAGCGGGCCGCCCGTCTGTCGCGCTGTGGCGTTGTAGGCCTGCCACTTTTCACGGTTTTTCTGCACATTCCAGTCCAGCGCCAACCACCTGCCGTGTTGAAAATCGGCGGCGTACAGGGTTCCCTGGCTCAGCGCCGTCCGCTGCTCGAGCCGTGAGGCCGAGGCCGGCAGCGGCTGGGCGCTGACAAACTTGTACACACACTCGTCGGCCTTATCATCGCCCATATACGCCACCAGCCGTCCGGTCGGTCCGTCGCAGCGCAGGGCGATATTCTCATGGCTGAAGCGGCCCAGGCTGGTGTGCTTGACCGGCGGCAGTTCGCCAAAGGGGTCGACCTCGACCACCCAGCCGAACTGGGTCTCGGCGATGGCCTCATCGGGCTGATCGCTCCAGCGCAGGGTCCTCGGTGTCTGTGGATTGTAGAAGTGGTAATTCTCCTCGCACGACAGCACGCCGTGCCAGGGCGTGGCGCCGCCCGAACAGTTGGCCAGCGTGCCGGGGCAGTCCGGCTGGCCGCTCAGGCTGGCAACGGCGTCGGCTGCGGGTCCGTCAAAGCCAAAGCGCGGACCGCAGGCGGTGTAGCGGCGGGTGTAGCGGTGATGGTACTCGCGCCTCCAGCGCCCGTTTGCCTCGCGCCTGAGGTAGAGTACGCTGCCGCCGACGCTGCGTTTTTCGGCCTGGATCTGTTCCGCCGTCTTGGGCTTCTCGGCCTGGGCGTCTTCCCGGCTGTAGCCGCTGACAAACAGCGGGTGGGGCGACTCGTGGTTGACCCACAGCAGGCCCTGTTCGGCCTCAAGGCTGTCGTGCTGAGAGGCGAGCGGGAAATAGGCCAAAAAGTCGTTATCGTTGCCGAAGCTCAGCTCCCGGTTACGGGTCGGGTCGGGAAAGCCCAGCTCGTCTCCCCACGCGCCGAGCAGATCGGCCCGATAGCCGGCCGGCAGCCTGAGCTGGTCAGCGGTAGTGGGATTGATGGGCTCAAAAAAAGACGGCGTCCAGGCTGAGAGCCCGGTCGAGGCGCTGGCTCGTGGTGCGGCGGCGGCAAGCTGCAGGGGATTGAGCAGCGCCGCATAGGTGCCGATCCCCAGATAGCGCAAAAACTGTCGGCGGGGCAACGTCATGCCAATTCCTCCACCTCAAGACGGTGTACGTACTCCCATTTCTTATCACACCAAGTCAGGGTTTTGACCGGGGGGTTGTTGCGCGGCGGTAACCGTTCGAGGCAAAAAAAAGCCCGCAGGAAAAAGGAGGGGAAACCTGCGGGCTTCTTGTCGTCGTCGAGTTGGGGAGGTCTCGACGACGCATGTCGTGAACCGACTGTCCAGAAGTATAGCAGACCCAGAACAAATTGGAATATAAGCCAGAAAGAATTAAAATTTAATAAAACATTAGACTATCTTATTTTTGAGGGTGTCAAGACAAGACCCCCTCTTGCGGACGAAGGCGCGTCTGCTAACGTGTCGGGCAATACAAATCCATGCCCAAGAAAGGAAGCCGTATGGACACAGATGCAAAATCTGCCTCCTCCGAGATTAAACAACAGGAACTCGCCGCCCGTCTTGCCCAACACTTACGTACCCGCCCCCAAGACCTCGTCGATGCACGCCGCCTGATGCGCGACTATCAGGTTTCGGCTCAATCTTTTCAAAACGCCCTGACCCAGATCGAACAAACGGCAGACGACTAAGGCTGCGCCGGTCGGACTGGAGATCGCCGGGACTTGCTCCGGTCAGTGTGCCCGTGCGCCCACGGACTGCCGACCGACTCTTCTCGCTCGGCGGAAAGTCGGCTATACGTCGCGCATGCCCGTCTCAGACTCAGCCGTCAGCCTGCATCATCGCACCTACGCCGTCCCGCGCCGGCCGGTCGTTGTGGTGTGCGCCGACGGCTGCGATCCGGCCTATATCGAGCGCGGGCTGAACGACGGGATTCTGCCCAATCTGCAAACCTTCTCCGACACCGGCTTCGCCACCACCGCCGACGCCGTGGTCCCGACCTTCACCAACCCCAACAACCTGTCGATTGTCACCGGCGCGCCCCAGTCGGTTCACGGCATTTCGGGCAACTACTTTCTCGACCCGCTCACAAACCACGCCGTCATGCTGAACGATCCGGCCTATGTCCGGGGTGACACGCTGCCGGCCGTGCTGTCCCACGCCGGCTGCAAGGTGGCGGTCATCACCGCCAAAGACAAACTCCGCCGCATGCTCGGACACCGGCTCAGGAACGGCGTGTGCTTCTCTGCCGAACGGGCGGCCGGCTGTACGCTGGAGGACAACGGCATCAGCCACGTTCCCGACCTCGTCGGACGGCCGCAGCCTGCGGTCTACTCGGCCGACGTATCACTGTTTGTCCTCGACGCCGGCCTGCGGCTGCTCGGACGCGAACGACCGGATTTCCTGTATCTGTCCTTGAGCGATTATGTGCAGCACAAATACGCTCCGGGCCAGCCGCAGGCCAACGCCTTTTATCACCGCCTGGATGCGCGGCTGGGCGAGTTTGTGGAGACAGGCGCCCTGCTCGCACTGACCGCCGACCACGGCATGAACTTCAAACTGCGGGTGATTTTTCTGCAGGAAGTCCTGGACAGCCATTTCGGGCCGGCTACAAGCCGGGTCATCTGTCCCATCACCGACCCGTATGTCGTCCATCACGGCGCCCTGGGCTCGTTCGTCCGCGTCTACTGTCCGGCGCTGGCGCCCCGCTCGGTCGTGGACGTGATACAGAGCCTGGAGGGTATTGCTGCGGTGTATGAACGTGAACAGGCCTGCGCCCGCTTTGGCCTGCCGCCCGACCGCGAGGGCGACCTGGTTGTAATTGGCGACCGGGATACGGCTCTTGGCACCAGCCCGGCGGAGCACGATCTGTCACAACTCGGCAATGTCCCGCTCCGCTCGCACGGCGGGCTCAGCGAGCAACGGGTGCCGTTCATTGTGTCCGAGCCGGTGGCCGATACCTATGCCGGCCGGACCCGCATCCGGAATTTCGATATTCTCGATTACGCGCTGAACGGCACGCAGTCAGGGGGATGACGCACACGCCCCCTCACACCAGGCCCCACACCAGGGCCAGGATACCCAGAAAGGAAAAGAAGCCGAAGATATCGGTACAGGCGGTGACAAAGACGTTGGACGCCACTGCCGGATCGATGCCGCAGCGCTCCAACACGAACGGCACCATACTGCCCACCAGAGCCGCTACCACCAGGTTGACGACCAGCGCCAGACCCAGCACCCCGCCCAGCAGCGGGCTGCCCTCCCACAGATAGGCAACTGTCCCGGCGACACCGCCCAGGATCAGCCCGTTGCCCAGCGCCACGCTCAGCTCTTTGAACAACACCCGCCTGGCGTGGTTCAGGCTGACCTCGCCCAGCGCCAAGCCGCGTACCGT
>WTHE01000011.1 GCA_011523315.1 Candidatus Binatota bacterium | reverse complement strand
AGCGCTTCAGCAGAAAGATTGTTCAGGAGGTTTAGCAATGCGCTGACATTCCGGCGGGGATTTTCTCGGGTGCCGACGATAATTCCTGAGTGTGTATCTCCGCGCGTAACGATTTCGTAATGGAGCCGAGGAAAATCGCTGACATTATACGTGAGAAGGGCGTATCCGTTGTTCGCCGCAAAGGAGATCTGATCCAGGTCGTCACAGCCTCGGCGTTGCGCTTCCTCCGTTGTAAGAGCTTCCCAGCCGCGCAACCTCAAAGCTTGGGCAATAAACGTATGTACGTCTTCATCAAGGTAGATTTTAATGGCGGCCATCGTCAGAGGGGCGAATCGTCGGCGGATATTGCTGCATGGTGGCGTCAAGATTGGTTAATTCGGTAATTTCCTGGTCCATCTCAGCCTGATGGTCGTAGTAGTAAGACAGCGCGTCGTGGATTTCTGCCGGCCTGAGAGAGGGAAACTCACGCAGAATCTCTTCAACAGACAAGCCGCGACGGTAGTCTTGGATGATGGAACTCACCGGAAAGCGGCTTCCTCTGATGACCGGCCGTCCCCCCTGCACATGCGGACGGCGCTCGACATGGGGATGACCCGTGTCCATTGGCCTACTCTGGGTGCTCATCGCACGCTCCTGCTGATATAGTATCGCTATCCTAGAGCGTTCTCTGAAGCCGGGCAATGGATACGGTCCCTACCCCAGTCATGACACCAATGCGAAATACGATTCCACTTGCTCTCCACAGCGCGTTGCTTGCCGCCTGCCTCGTCCAGCTCCTGCTCGCCGCTCCCGCTGTCCCGTCCCCGCCGCCCGGCGTCAGCCTCATTGAGGGTCGTTTGGTGCCCTTTTTCCACAATCGGCCCGTGTCGGCCTTTCGGGTGTACGCCTTCCACGACCACACCCCGCAGCCGGTTCCGTTTCAGATCGACGAGCGGGACGAGCGGGATCGCTGGATTCTGAACCACGGTCCGAAGGCCAAGCAGGATAGCCCGGCCGGGATATTCGACGCCAACGACGCCATTGTGGTGATGAACCGCGACCTTGGCCAACGTGGTGATCCATCCGTCCTGCCGGACCGGGCCAGCCGCTGGGCCGAGGTCCGGGTCGGAACGGAAACGGACCCGCTGGGCTTTGTCTATGTCGGCGTCTTTCCCCCGGCTCAGGCTCCGCCGTTCGTGACCCGGCCCTACGCCCGCTACGATCCGGCGACCGACCGGGTCTATGCCGAGCGCTACGCCCTGGCCTTTGACGCCCCGCTGCCAACCCATTTTGCCCCGGTCGAGCGGCTGGGCGACTTTGGCACGAATACCATCGCCGGGATCAAAGCTGCGGCCGATGTGCGTCTGCTGGGCGGCCTGCTGAGCTTTCAGCGCACGCACGCCGATCTGCGCAGCACCCTGCGCAGCTACCAGCCCGGCCCGGTCCGGGCGATCCGCCAGGCGCGCTACCGGGTACCGCTGCCGTTCGGTCTGCGCACCTCGGGCAAGGTCAACCTCATCTTCTACCGTGACTTTGTCGAGGGCAGTGCGCTGATCAAGATAAAAATCCCGCCCCGTCTGGTTCTGGCCGACGGCGAGTTCAAAGCCTATTTCGATTTTCTGAATCTCAGCGGCGCGCGCCTGCTGCTGAACGGCGCGCCGCTGGGCGAGGCCGTGAACGGTTCCATGACGGCGGCAAAACGCGCCCTGAACGGCCGCCCGGCGCGCTGGGCCGCCCTGCTGCTGCCGAGCGGCCGTACGATTGTGTTCATTCCCCGGCTCGGGGGCGCCTTGGCCAAACTCGACCAGCGCGCCTACTATGCCGAGAACACGGCCGACCACGGCCTGCCCCATTTCGGCTTTCAGTTCTATGAAATCAAACGCCTGGAGAGCGGCGCGCACCGCCTGTCGGTTTTTGGCCTGCTGCTGGACAGCGCCGATCCCGACACGGTTCGGCGGGCGGCCGAGATATTTCTGTCCCCGCCCCAGGTGGAGGCGAGCCTAGTCAACGCCCCGCTGGACTAGGGACCAGGCGGCGACCGCCATCTGACGACACTGCTCTTTATAGCCCAGAGCCTGGGGCGAGCTGGCGTTGCCGTCCAGCCCGCGCTTATACACGCCCTGGATGATGGCGCCAATGCGGAACAGGGCAAACACGATGTAGAACGTCCAGTGCGGAATCCGGTCGCGTCCGGTCAGCTCGCAGTAGCGGGCCACATAGTCCCGTTCGGACGGAATCCCATAGCTGGCGTAGTCAAGCCCGGTGATGTCGCCCCGGATATCGTCCGGCACGTGGTAGGGCAGACAGTTGTGGGCCAAATCGGCAAACGGCGCCCCGAGCGTGCTCAGCTCCCAATCGACCACGGCCAGCACGCGCGGCTGGGTCGGATGGAAGATCATATTCTCCAGACGAAAGTCGCCGTGGGAAATGGTGGTCTGGTCATCGTCCGGCAGATGCTCGGGCAACCAGACCATGAGCCGTTCCATCTCGGGAATGTCTTCGGTCTTGCTGGCCTCGTACTGTCTGGTCCAGCGACCGACCTGGCGGGCCATATAGCCGCCAACCCGGCCGTAATCCTCCAGACCGACCGCCCGAAAATCCACCTGATGCAGCTTGGCGATGGCCTCGACCATGGCCGCGTAGACGACCCCCCGCTCGGCCGGTGCCATGTCGCGCAGCTCATAGCCACGCAGCACCCGGCCGTCAATAAAATCCATCAGATAGAAATCGGTGCCAATCACCGACGCGTCCTGACACAGGACGTAGGGTCTGGCCACCGGCACATCGGTGTCCCACAGGGCCGAAATGACCCGGAACTCGCGATCAACCGCATGAGCCGAGGGCAGGAGTTTGCCGGGCGGCTTTTTGCGCAGCACGTAGCGGCGGCCGGCCGCGTCGGTCAACACAAAGGTCGGGTTGGACATGCCGCCCCGAATCTGTCCGACATGCATGGGCGGGCTAAAGTCGGACAGGTGGTGGCGCATATAGCGCTCAAGGCTGGTTTGGTCGAAGCGGTGCTGCTCCAGCACCGGCGCCGTTTCTGCGGTCAGTGAGACCGGCGGCAGCGCCTCGGCCTGCGGGTCGGTCGTCATGCTGAGTCTCTCCTTGCTCACACGCCACGCTCGACCAAGGCCCAGGCGGCGGTCGCCAGCTGTTTGCACTTTTCGCCCCGGGTGATGGCTTCGGGCGAGCTGGCGTTGCCGTCCAGCGCCCGTTTGTACACTCCCTGGACAATCGCCGCCAGCCGGAAGAGCGAAAACACCACGTAAAAGTTCCAGTTTTCAATGGCCGGGCGATCCATCTGCCGACAGTAGCGGGCCACGCAGTCCTGCTCGGACGGGATGCCGTAGGCGGCAAAATCGAGGCTTGTGATGTCCCCCCGGATATCGTCCGGCACATGGTAGGGCAGACAGTTATAGGCCAGGTCGGACAGCGGGGCGCCGAGCGTGCTCAGCTCCCAGTCGACAACGGCCAGGACCTCGGGCCGGGTCGGGTGGAACAGCAGGTTCTCCAGGCGAAAATCGCCGTGGGCGATCGTCGTCTCGTCGTCATCCGGCAGATGCTCGGGCAGCCAGGCCATAAGCCGCTCCATGGCCGGCAGCTGGTCGGTTTTGCTGGCCTCGTACTGCTTTGACCAGCGCCTGACCTGGCGCGCCATATAGCCCCCGACCCGGCCATAGTCCTCCAGCCCAACCGCCCGGAAATCCACCCGATGGATCTTGGCCAGGGTATCGATCATGGTCTCATACACCGCCCGCCGCTCGCCCGCCGTCAGGTCGGGCAGCTCATAGCCGCGAAACACGCGGCCCTCGACAAAATCCATAATATAAAAGTCCACGCCCAGCACCGACGCGTCCTGACACAGCACATGGGCTTTGGCGACCGGCACCTCGGTCTGCCACAGGGCCGAGATGATCCGAAACTCGCGGTCAACCGCATGGGCCGAGGGCAGCAGCTTGCCGGGCGGTTTCTTGCGCAGGACATACCGCCGGCCGGCCGCGTCGGTCAGGATGAAGGTCGGATTCGACATGCCGCCCCGCACCTGTCCGACCGCCAGCGGGGGACTGAAGGCCTCGACATGCTCGGCCATGTAGCGCGTCAGCGCGGCCTCATCGAAACGGTGCTGGTCAAGCACCGGCGCCGTCTCAGCCGTGAGCGAGGTGAGCGGGCTGGTCTCTACGGGTTGGGGTGTCGCCATCGCGCGTCTCTCCTTCTCGAACAGTCCTCCTAGTTCAATCACCCGGCAAGCGGTGTCGTCAAGGCGAGGCTTCAGCCGATGCGGGTGGGTCGCTCACGGCCGAGGCTCACCACCCGCAGGCTCCCGTCACGCTGTTCGAGCACAGTGCACGAGCAGTGGTCCGGCTCAAAACACACCATCCGGTCATCGTTGCGAGCCGCCCCGACTGCGGCATTGATGGCCACAAAATGGGTCGTGATCAGGCTCGGTGTTCGCAGGCCGCACAAAAAAGCGACCAGCTGCGCTTTCCAGTCCTGATATAACTCCGGCAACTCAGTCCAGCGGCCGCGCAGGACGCGGCGAATCCAGGCCGCACGTTCGGCCAACTCCCGGCCGGGCGAGGGAATTTCGGCCACCGCAGGTTCGACCCGGGCCTCACACTTCCACAGCCGCTCAAACGGAGCGGCTGTGTCCCGAGCCCTCCGCAGCGGGCTGGTGATGAGCGACAGGCGGCCGAGCGGTTCGAGCCGTTTGGCCAGCTCCGCAGCCTGGTGGCGGCCACGCTCGTCAAGCCCGGGGTCCGGGTCTTCGCCAAATCCGGCCTGCGGCTGGCCGTGACGGATGAGGTAGAGTTTGGGGCCAGGTGTCATGCTGTCGTCCTTGTCTGCTCAAAAAATGGGCAGTCGTGTTGCTTTTTGCGTAGGCGTGCAGCCGTCTCCAGCCACCCCCAGCGCCACCGGTATCCGGTCCGGCCCGGCTGTTTTTCCTGAAAATCGGGCGGCAAGCGACTGTCAGGTCCAGCCCGGTACGCAGGCTCAGTTTGGCATGATATATGCGGTTTCTCTACCGCCTACACCGGCGTCCAACTCGCAGGACGGGAGAGACCGACCATGACGCGCTTTGATGGCTATGAAACCGAGGGCTTTTTCGACGAAATGCTGTTTCCTGAGGGGACACCGCGGCCGGCCGCCGCACTCCTGCTGGAAAGGATCCAGAGCCTGCCGGATGGCGAGATCAGCCGTCGCCAGGAGGCGGCCGAACGCAGCCTGCTGCATCGAGGTATCACCTTTAATGTCTATAGCGACGGGGCCGGCATGGAAAAAATCTGGCCGTTCGATCTGCTGCCGCGCATCATCGACGCCGCAGAGTGGGACTGGATTGAACGCGGCCTCAGGCAGCGCATCCAGGCCCTGAATCTGTTCATCGACGATATCTACCACGACCAGAAGATCCTCAAGGACGGCCTCATTCCCGCACAGATCATTCGTTCGGCGACCAGCTTCCGTCCCTCGTGCGTCGGCCTCAATCCTCCCCTTGGCGTGTGGTGCCATATCACCGGCACCGACCTCATCCGAGACCGCGACGGCCAGATCTACGTCCTGGAAGACAACCTCCGCTGCCCGTCGGGGGCGTCCTATGTGCTGCAAAACCGACAGCTCATGAAGCAGACTTTCCCCCTGGTCTTTGAAGCCTCCCGGATCCGCCCGGTTGACGAGTATCCGAACCGCCTGCTGGAAATGCTGCTGTCCCTGGCTCCGGCCCACCTGAGCGCGCCGACGGTCGCGGTGTTGACCCCGGGCATCTATAACGCGGCCTATTTCGAGCATTCGTTTCTGGCCCAGCAGATGGGCGTCGAGCTGGTCGAGGGACGCGACCTGGTGGTGGCCGACGGCTTTGTCCAGATGCGGACGACCACCGGACTGGAGCGGGTTGACGTGCTGTACCGGCGGATCGACGACGATTTTCTCGATCCGACGGTCTTCCGATCCGACTCAATGCTCGGCATCCCGGGCATCATGGATGTCTACAAGGCCGGCCGGCTCGCCCTGGTCAACGCCCCCGGCACGGGCATCGCCGACGATAAGGTCATCTACGCC
>WTHE01000558.1:4937-6038 GCA_011523315.1 Candidatus Binatota bacterium | reverse complement strand
TCATCAGGGCCGGCAATTCCCCAGGTTTCTTGCTAACTGATGACACGCCCTAGTTAGTGATACTTTAATCCGAGATGCTACCCTGCTGGAGATGGTGGCTCCAGCACCCCCGCGCCGTTCGAGCTGAGTCGCGGCCCCCTCGTCAGTGGTTTTTGCCATGAAGCTGGAGCAGACGTGCCCAGAATTGTTTTCATCTCCTGGAAGACGGACGGCAGAGAAGGCTCTGAGTACGGCGTATGCGCATGTGGCTCTTCAAAAAGATGACGGTGAAGATGACGGTGCCGCGATTATGATTCCGATGTGGGTCGGCTGAGTTCCTGCACGGCTGTTAGCAGATCGGTTTGCTCCATATGTCGAGCTTCCCACTCCATGAAGTCACGTTCGACTTCATGGGCATGGCGCTGTGGAATCTTGTCCGCTCGCCATGCCTGAGCGAATTCAGCGAAAGGCATTCCATACTTGGTCTCAAAGCCCCTCAGCGCCTCATTACAGGTGCGGAGCTGTGACTCCAGACGTTCTCGTGTCATATTCTCAAGCTTGGTTTCAAGGTCTTCCCCGGGTGCAAACGCTTCGAGAACACGGACGAGTTTCTGGCTGACGGTGACAGTCGGCATGACCGCTCCTTGTCTCGGTTCGAGCCTAGCCCTGGAGTCTGGACCGGTCAAGCAAAGCGGGGGGAAGCAAATAGGGCACTTGGGGCCAAACAGCTCACACGTGCGCCTTGGTGGCCCTGCCATAGATCACGTTCGTTGTGATTGACTCCACGCCATGCGCTCGAATGAAGGCGAGGTTATGCGCTCGGACCCGCGCTGCGGACGCGGGTCCCATCATTTCTACCGCAGCGCGCAGTCCTGAGCCGAGCACGACGCTCCACCACGACTCAGGACTCGCCAACGCCTGCTGTCCCTCCTCGGCCATGACCTCGACCGCTGTAGCCCCACTCTCCGCAAGCAGCTTCTCCACCGCGTGCACTTCGGTGAGACGGTCCCACGGTCGGAAATCCGATACCAGGTCTGGCCGCTCGCCTTGAAGAGCTTGGTCGAAGGCGGAATACATGGGCTCGAAGAGATTCGGGCCCCAGGTGGTGATGGCCAGCTTGCC
>WTHE01000558.1:0-4837 GCA_011523315.1 Candidatus Binatota bacterium | reverse complement strand
CCGCAGGCAAGGTCCAGTATCTTGAGCCCAAGACGAAGCTGCAACTGCTCGACCGTCCTTCGACCGTAGCGATCCCAGTAGGCGTTGGCTGGATCGTCGAAGTGGTCAGCGGCGGCATTGTAGGTTGCCTGGGCCTTTCGTTGCGGTTCTTTCATATGCTCGTCCGCATGTTCTCGACCAGATGACGGCCCTCGCACTACGGATCAGGCTTTCCGGGGCGGCTGGCCCTGACCTTTTTTGACGATCCTATCAAATTCTTTCTTTGTCACCGGCATCACCGACAGACGGCTCTGTTTGATCAGGCCGATGTCCTGCAAGCGGGCGTCCTGCTTGATCTCACGCAGGCTGACCGGCCGGGCCAGAGCCTGGACCGGTTCCAGATCGACCACCACCCAGCGCTCGTCGTCGGTGGTCGGGTCCTGGTAGGCTTCCCTGGTGACACGAGCCACCCCGACAACGGCCAGCCCCTCGTTGCTGTGATAGTACAAGACCTGATCGCCGACCTTCATGGCTTGCAGATTGTTGCGGGCCTGGTAGTTGCGCACCCCGTCCCAGTAGGTCGAGCCGTCCTGGCAGAACTGGTCCCAGGAGTATTTGTACGGTTCCGATTTGACTAACCAGTAGTGCATGGCGTCCTCGCACAACACGCTGACCGCTTCCGGCATATCAACGCTGTTCCGTTCCCCCGCGGGTGTAGCACGCCTGAGCGCGCCCCGACAAGGCCGTTTCCGGTCCGATGGCCGCAACGGATTTGGATTGCCTTTTGCCCGGCGGGCTTCTATAAGAGGCGGTGAAAAAGGAGGGGTGTATGCCACACGGCAGTCGTCCACAATACGCGATCCGAACCGAAAAAAATGTGTGTGCCACCATGCGGGACGGCACCAGGCTGTACGCCGACGTGTACCGGCCCGACGCCGAGGGGCGCTTTCCGGTCATTCTGCTGCGCCTGCCGTACGGCAAGCACATGGCCGAGCTGTTTGGCGACCACGAGTACTTTCCGGCCCGTGGCTATGTGGTGATTGTCCAGGACGGCCGGGGCCGGTTTGAGTCCGAGGGCGAGTACTACGCCCTGATTGACGAGGCTCAGGACGGCTACGATACGGTCGAGTGGGCGGCCAGCCTGCCCTACAGCAACGGTCTGGTCGGCACCCAGGGCCAGTCCTACCTCGGCGCTACCCAGTATCAGCTGGCCCCGACCCGACCGCCCCACCTGCGCTGCGCGTTTCCGGTCTCGGCTGCGGCCGACGCCCACCAGAGCTGGGTGTACCACACCGGCGGTGCCCTGTCCCTGGGCTGGCAGGTGCCCTACGCCATTTTTCTGGCCCGCAACACGATTGACCGCAAGGGCATCAAGGACGAACTGTGGCCGCACATCCGGCCCAACCTGGAGCGCTCGATCAACTTCGCCAATCCCCTGACACCCGAGGCCTACCGCCGTTTGCCGCTGATGGACTGGGCCGACATCTTGCAGGATGTGGCGCCGTATCTGCGCGACTACCTGACCCATCCCGAGGACGGGCCGTACTGGTGGGCAATCAATATCGAACGCCAGCACCGCAATATCAACATCCCCATGTTCCACGTCAGCTCGTGGTACGACATTTTCCTGCGCGACGCCTTCGTCCATTTCTGCGGCCTCCAGTCCCGGGCCATGACCCCCCAGGCGCGCGGCGGACAGAAGCTGTTGATCGGTCCCTGGGCGCACCTGTTTCCGTATACCACGCCGATCAGCGGCGGGACCGGCGACATTGACTTTGGGCCGAACGCCTCGATTGAGCTGCACGATGTCCAGCTGCGCTGGTTCGACTACTGGCTGAAGGGAATCGACACCGGCATTTCCGAGGAAGCCCCGATTCGGCTGTTCGTCATGGGCACCAACCAGTGGCGCGACGAGTACGAGTGGCCGCTGGCCCGAACCCGCTACGTGCCCTACTACCTGCACAGCGCGGGTCAGGCCAACAGCCTGGACGGCGACGGCACGCTCAGCCCCGAACCCCCGACCGAGGAGGCCGACGATCACTTTCGCTACGACCCGGCCGATCCGGTTCCGACCTGCGGTGGCAATACGCTGGTCATTCCGGTCGGCGTGGCCGACCAGCGCCAGGTCGAAAGCCGCCAGGATGTCCTGGTCTATACCGGCGCGCCGCTCGACGAACCCCTGGAGGTGACCGGCCCGCTGACGGTCGTGCTGTACGCCGCTTCGTCCGCCCTGGATACCGACTTCACGGCCAAGCTGGTCGATGTCCGGCCCGACGGCTATGCCCAGAATATCGCCGACAGCATCATCCGTGCCCGCTACCGCGAGTCGCGGACGACGCCGACACTCCTGTCGCCCGGCAAGCCGACCGAACTGCGCATCGACCTGTGGGCCACCAGCCACGTGTTTTTGCCCGGCCATCGGCTGCGGCTTGAGATTGCGTCGAGCAATTTCCCGCGCTTTGACCGCAACCTCAACACCGGCGGTGATCAGGCCACGGGCACCACGTTCGAGACGGCCGAGCAAACGGTTTTCCATAACCGCGAGTTCCGCTCCCACATTGTCCTGCCGGTGATTCCCTAGCGCAATTCACCATGTGTAGCCGTGTAGGTCGGCTTAGCCCACGGCGTAAGCCGACAGCTTATATGTGTCGGATTACGCTGCGCTAATCCGACCTACTACTGTAGAGCGATGAAAGAGCGCCCCGTATTGCCCGACGCTGCGGACAAGGCGGCCGTCGTGCGCGCCATGTTCGACCGTATCGCGCCGCGCTACGACGTGCTGAACCGCCTGATCTCGCTGTGGCTGGACCAGGGCTGGCGGCGGCGCGCGGTGCGGGCGGCCGGGATTGGCGCCGGCGACCGGGTCATTGACCTGGGCTGCGGAACCGGCGACCTGAGCGCCCTGGCCGCCCGGACCGGAGCCTGGGTGGTGGGCGTTGACTTCGCCGGACAGATGCTGGCCGGCGCGCGACGCCGTGGCATTCGGGCCGACTGGGTGCAGTCCGACGCCGGACGGCTGCCCTTTCCGTCGGCCTGGGCCGACGCGGTGGTGTCCGGCTTTGCGCTGCGCAACTTCGTGTCGATTCCGACCGTGCTGGCCGAGTCGGCCCGGGTGCTCCAGGCCGGCGGCCGGCTGGTCTTGATTGAGGTCGATACGCCCACCAACGGTCTCCTGCGTCGCGCCCATGCGGTGTATTTCAACCGCATCGTGCCCCAGCTCGGCGCTCTGCTATCCGACGCCGCCGCCTACGCCTATCTGCCGCGCTCGGTCTCCTATCTGCCCGACAGCCGGGAGTTGCAGCGCCTGATTGAGAGCGCCGGATTCGAGCGGGTCAGCAAACAGCGGCTGTGCGGCGGAGCGGCCCAGATTGTCCGGGCGGTCCGCGCCGAGGGCAGCGCCGACCATCGCCCGCAGCACTCTACACAAAAGATGTGAAGGGAACACTATCCCTGTTTTTAGGGCACCCGGGGTGCTGAAAACGCGCGAGACGATTAGCTGATGAGCCGGCCGGCCTGCCCACCACGCCTGTTGCTCGCGCAGCAGATTGTCGGTGTTGTGCCTATGCAATCGGCACCGTCCTGTTCCCTGTTCAAACACAGCCGCTTGAAATGAGTCATAAATTCGGTCATTCTGCGCCCCTTTCACCCTCTCGTGCCTTTTGACAGGATTGGTCTCTCTTTTGCTAACTATTTGCAGGGCAGGGATAGGGAGGAGAACATTCATGCTGATGCGACTACACCTTTGGCTTTCCCATATGACACCTGTGAGGGATCGGCCTATTCTCAAACGGCACAGACGGGCTCTCCTGCTCGCGTTCTGTCTGCCCGCGCTCGGCCTGTTTGCGTTCCTGCCGTCCGGGCTCCGGGCAGACATGGCGCTGCCCCAGATTTCCTCCAAGCTGTCGCTCTCGGCCAACCTGCGGGTGCGGGGAGAGTTCTGGGACTGGTTTGAGGGTTCGTCGGGAGACAATTCCTACGCCTATGCGGCAACCGTGGCCAAGTTTGGACTGAAGTGGTCGGACGAGCTGTTCGACCTGCACGTGGAGGCCCAGAACTCCTCGCTCATGGGCCTGCCCGACGACGCCAGCGCCCCGGCTCCCCAGGCCGCGTTTGGCCTCGGCCCGGTCTATCGGGCTCACAACCGCCGCAATAACGACTCGGGTATTTTCCTCAAACAGGCGCATCTGACGCTGAAAAAGCTGGGCATCCCGGGTCTGACGGTGAAGGGTGGCCGGCACCTGATCGCCGAGGGCGCCGAGGTGCTGAGCCAGGAGCCGACCATCGACTGGATCAAGCGCTTTCGCGTCTCGCAGCGCCTGGTCGGCCCGTTCGGCTGGTCGCACGTCGGGCGGTCGTATGACGGGTTCACTCTCAGTTATACCAGGGACGCCTACAACCTGACCGTCCACGGCTCTCACCCGACCCAGAGCGGATTCGATCTGGCCGGCATCAAAACGATAGACGATATCGACCTGTTGTACACCGGTTTCAACATCACCCGGCCGTCGTTCGCCAAAACCAGCGACGCCCGTCTGTTTTACATCTATTATGCCGACGGACGCGGTCTGCGGCCGACCGATAACAGACCTGCTGCGGTGCGTAACGCCGACCGCCAGCATATCGCCATCCATACCGGGGGTGGCAATCTGATCCACCTGCTGCCCACTCCCGCCGGCCCGATTGACCTGATGGGCTGGGGCGTCGGACAGGGTGGCGACTGGGGCCGGCAGGATCATGCGGCCTGGGCGCTGGCCTTTGAGGCGGGTTGGCAGCCACACGGCCTGCCCTGGAAACCTTGGCTGCGGGTTGGCTATAACCGCAGCTCGGGCGATGATGATCCCAACGACGGCGACCACGA
>WTHE01000172.1 GCA_011523315.1 Candidatus Binatota bacterium | reverse complement strand
GCTCCTCTTTGTACTGCGTCGAGGTCGGGCTTGTCGAGTAGGGACGGGTTTCAAACCCGCCCCGCGTTTGTGTATGCTTTGCGGGCTAAAGGAGGGTCGGCCAATGGTTGCTGAGGGAGCGATTGATATCGTCTGTAATCTTTTTACCGAACAGGAAGTCCGGCTGGGGCAGACGGGCATTGACGAGACGTTCATGACTCAGCTGCGCTTTTCCGAGGATATTCGCCACGGGGTGTCGATCGAAAAATATCTCGAAAAAATGGACCGGGCGGGCATTGAGCGCTCGTTCCTGATTGCGGTGCGAGCCGGTGACATGCGGGTCACCGGCTCGTTTGCCATTCCGTATGAACGGGTGGCGGATATCTGCCACACATACCCGGACCGTTTCTCGGGTCTGGCCGGGGCGGACCCGACGCTGGGCATGCGCGGCCTGCGTGAGCTGGAGCAGGGCGTTCGCGAGTACGGCTTTGTTGGCGTGCACCTGTACCCCCACTGGTTCGAACTGGCGCCCGACCAGGCTCGATATTATCCGATTTACGCCAAGTGCTGCGAGCTTGAGGTGCCGATCATGATGCAGGTCGGCCACTGTCTGCGCTACCAGCGCGACCGCATTCTGCCCAGCGTCGGGCGGCCCATCACGCTCGACCAGATCGCCATTGATTTTCCGGAGCTGACCCTCATCGGCATTCATATCGGCTATCCGTGGACGGAAGAGATGATCTCGGTGGCCTGGAAGCACGAGAATGTGTATATCGGCTGCGATGCCTACGCCCCACGCCACTGGCCGCAGCCGTTCGTGCACTATCTCAATACCTACGGGAGGGACAAAGTCCTGTTTGGCACCGACTGGCCGGTGATTGATCCGGAGCGGATGGTCAAAGAGATAGGCGAACTCGGCCTGCGGCCGGACGCCCGGCGGAAGCTGATGCGCGACAATGCCGTCCGGCTCTTCCGGCTGCCCGAGGGATAGGTGTCCCTGATGCGGGGAAGGTCTGCCCCGTCAGCCCATATTCTCAATCGTGACCGGCTCGACCGGCTCGGCCAGCCCAAAGCCGAAAATCCGTGAGTAAAAATACAACTCGCCGTCCAGCGCCCGCTTGATGTTTTCCGCCCGCCGAAAGCCGTGCTGCTCGCCGGCAAACGGAACATGGGCGACGGGCAGGCCCTTTTTCCGTAGCGCCTCGGCCATCAGCTCGGCCTGATTGGGCGGCACGACCTTATCCTCCAAGCCCTGAAACAGAATCAGCGGACACGACAGGCGGTCGGTAAAATGGATTGGCGAGCGCTGCCGATAGACCGCTTGTTGTTCGGGGTAGGGGCCGACCAGGCTATCGAGATAGCGCGACTCGAATTTGTGCGTATCGCGGGCCAAGACCTCCAGGTCGCAGATTCCGTAGTGGCTGGCGCCGGCTCGAAACAGGTCACGAAAGGTGAGGGCGCTCAGGGTCGTATAGCCGCCGGCGCTGCCGCCGGTGATGGCCAGGCGCTGGCCATCGACCCGTCCCTGTTCGACCAGATAGCGTGCGCCGTTCACACAGTCGTCCACATCGACAATGCCCCACTGGCCGTTCAGCCGCTGGCGATACGTCCGGCCATAGCCCGTGCTGCCGCCATAGTTGACGTCCAGCACGGCGATACCGCGGCTGGTCCAGTACTGGATCCCCAGACTGAGCGTCGAGCCGGCGGCCGCCGTCGGTCCGCCGTGGCTCTTGACCACCAGCGGCGGCCGCTCGTCGGCGGGTGCGGCATAGTCCTGATTGCACGGCGGGTAGAACAGGGCGTGGGCCGTGCGGCCGTGTTCGGTTGGAAATTCGAGCGCCTGTGGACGCGACACATAGCCCGTATCAATGGCGATATCGCTGGAGCGGCGCAGCACGCGCAGCTGCCCCGAAGCCAGGTCGAGCTCGGCGATACAGGCCGCCTCGGTCGGCGAGCCGGCGCTGAACACGACCCGGCCCGACGCGACACGGATGCCGGAGATGGCGGTGTACGGGGTGGGGAGTTCGTCCAGCCGTTTGGTGCGGGTATCGAGGCTGGCCAGATGCCAGGTGCCGTTTTCGGTATAGGTACAAATCATCCGCTCGGCGGACGCGAACGCATACGTTGACATGCCGAAGGCCCACTGGGGCAGGCCGAACTCGGCCGGCCTGTCGCACATGGGTTCGATCTTGGGCTCGACGTTGGGCTCGACCTGTCCGTCCTGCACCCGGTACACATTCCACCAGTCCGTTCGGTCGGATACGAAGTACAACACGCCGTCCGGCGACCAGGCGGGCTGGAAGATCGATTCGGCGCCGCCACCGGCAACGCGCCGGGCATTGTCCAGCGACCCGTCGGACCGGACCTCGGCCAGCCACAGTTCGGTGCCGTCCCAGGGCATATTGGGATGGTTCCAGCTCAGCCAGGCCAGACGGCTGCCGTCGGGACTCAGCCGCGGGCTGGAGTAGAAGTCACTGCCGGACACCAGCACCCGACTGTCGCCCGAGTCGAGAGCGAGAGCGACGATGGCGTTGACGGCTTCACGGTCGGCCTGACGGTGATCTTCCCGGACACACACCAGACGGTTCCGATGCGGGTCGATCTCCCCATCGGCATAGCGCAGGTTTTCGTCTGGGGTGATGGGCTCGGGCGCGGCGTCTGCCTGCTGACGATACACGCGCTGATCGGCGAAGTTGGAGAAATACAGGCTGCCCCGATGGACAACCCACGCCCCGCCGCCGTACTCATGGACTCGCGTGCGGGCGTTGAACGGGGCCGGCGTGCGGTCCCGTATGCGGCCGTCCGGGCTGCGCTGGACAACGACATTCCGGCCGCCCTCGGTCGGCCGCTGTTCCACCCAGTAGACCTCGTCCCCGTCGAGCGCGATCTGACCCAGGCCGACGACGGCCGAAACGATGAGGTCTGAGGTGATGGGTGATTTCCAAGAACCGTACGGCGCGGTGTGTGGCATGCTGTTTCCTTTTCTCAGGCCGCTCTATCCGTTTGGGTGGGACGAATTAACACCTCGGCAGAAATGCCGAGCGTGTCGTGCAAGCGTCGAATCATGTTGATCGACAGTCCCCGGCGTCGGTTCAGCACTTCAGCCACGCGGGTTCGACTGCCCAATATGCCTTCGAGGTCTTTCCGGGTCAGTCCCTGTTGTTCCATGCGAAAGACAATCGCCTCGATCGGGTCCGGGGGATCCATCGGATAGTGTTCGTTCTCATACGCATCAACCAGCGTCGCCAGAATATCGAGGCGGTCACCCTTGGGCGTGTCGGCCGGCGCTCCCCACAGCGCTTCAATTTCCACAATGGCCGCTTCATAGTCGGCCTCGGTTCTGAGGGGTTTAAGAGCTTTCATGCTGCACCTCCTCGGCCTAGGAGAACAGCTCCAGCTGGCTGGTGCTCCTGGGCTTGCGAGTCAGCTGCGAACGCTGGCGTTCGAGCAGCCCATCTTCAATGGCGGCCAGATAGGGCGAGGGAGGAAGTTCCCGGATTTTTCCCCGCCAGCGGCGTTTCCTGGCCCGGCTCAGATACAGCTTTGTTTTTGCCCGGGTGACACCGACATAGAAGACCCGGCGTTCTTCGTCCGTCTCGTCGTCGAGCGTGGCCGACTCGGCTTTTCCCCACCGCAGGGGCAGAATGCCGTCCTCGCAGCCGACGATAAACACCACCGGGAATTCGAGGCCTTTGGCGGCGTGCAGGGTCAGCAACGAGATCCGGTCGGCGCGGGGGTCCCAGCTGTCAATCTGGCTCTCCAGGGCCAGCTCGGACAGGAAGCCGTCCAGGTCGTCGTCGCGGGCCTGGGCGATGGGCTTGAGGAGGCTGTAGGCGTGTGTCGCCTCGTCCGACTGAGACCGGGCCGAGGCTGTCTGCTGGAGTCGGGTATAGGCCGCTTCGAGCCGGTCGCCAAGACTGCCGGCCTGAAGACTGCCGGCCTTGCCATCCTGCTGGGCACGCATCGCCTCGGTCAGGGCGGCCACGCCGGGATGGTCCAGCAGCCGGTCGTGGGAGCGCTGCTGGAACGGCATACCGGAGCGCTGCAGGGCTTCGACCAGGACTGCGGCCTGGCTCTCGGTGCGGTACAGTACGGCAAAATCCGAGAACGCCAAATCCTGTCCCTCGGCGTCGGCCGAGCGGCCGCTGTCAATCGAGAAGAAACTGTGGCCGCCGAGGCTGCGTTCCAGGGTCTGGACGATGAATTCAGCCTCGGCTTTTTCGGTCGGCGCCTCGTGGACGGTGATCAGACTCGGCGCGTCTTCGAGCACCGCCCGGGTCGAGGAGGTGGCCATCAGCCGGGACGAGAGCCTGACGATGTTGCGGTCAGAGCGATAATTGCGGCTCAGCCGCACAATCTGGGCCGTCGGAAAGTCGCGCTGAAACTCCGAGAAAAAGTGCACGTCCGCGCCCCGAAAGCCATAGATGGCCTGGTCCGGGTCGCCAATCGCGCAGATGTTGCCATCCGCAGGAACGAGGTGCTTGAGGAGCCGGACCTGCTGCTCATCGACATCCTGGTACTCGTCGATGGACACCCAGCGGTAGCGCTGCCGATATGCGGCCTGGAGGGCGGGGTCGGAGGCCAGGGTGTCGGCCGCCCGGATCACCAGGTCGTCAAAGTCGAGCAGGTTGTGGGTGTCGAGCTGGTGCTGGTAGGCCGCGTAGGCCGCGCTGAGCCGCCCGTCGGTCGGCGTCGTTCGGGTCCGCTTGGCGTGGGAGATGGCCGACAGCTGGCTGCGGGATTTTTTGGCCGACACGCCCAGGGCGTCCACGAGCAGGCGCAGGCGCTCGGCATCCGAGGCGAGCCGAAAGCCGCGCTGCAAACCGGCCGCGTTCCAGTTGGCCTGGAGGATGGACAGGGCCAAGGCATGAAACGTCCCGACCGTGAGATCTCGCCATGCGTCGGGCAGGAGGCTTCGCAGGCGCTCGCGCAGCTCATCGGCCGCCCGGCGGGTGAAGGTCAGGGCCAGACACGCGGCCGGCGGGACGGCGTGGGCGGTGATGAGATGGACCAGCCGGTGGGTCAGGGTGCGGGTTTTTCCCGAGCCGGGACCGGCCACAATCAACACCGGGCCGTGCGTGATTTTGGCCGCCCGGCGCTGGTCGGCGTCGAGCCCGGCCAGACTGTCGATTGAGCTGGCGGTCGAGCCCCGGCTCGGGCTGACGGCGGCCGGCGCGGCTGGAAGCGTGCGGGCCGGCTGCTGGGGGGCTGTCCGATATGTGGCTACCCGCTCGGCGGCGGCCGGTGGAGCCGGCGGGCTGGACTGGGCCTCGCCAAACAGCGACGCCCCGCCGTCGTGGCGGCGCAGCTCGGCGTCGTGGAAGAGGCGAATGGTGCCGTACACGCCGTCGTAGCCGGCGGCTCGAATCACTTCCTGTTTGCGCAGCCGAGACACCGCCTCGGGCACCAGCGCGGGGCTGGCGCGCCGGATATCTTCCAGCGGCAGCGTGGTCAGCAGCTGGAGTTCGGGGCCGAGCCGACCCAGCAGGTTCTCGTAGTGGTGGCTGATTTTTTTACTCTTGGGACCGACCCGGTAAATCTCGGACAGCATCTCGGGCAGCGGGACGAGGCTGCGGCTGGGACCGGCCGTGGGAGGTGGGTCTTCTGCTGCCTGGCGGTCGGCCAGGTCTTCAACCCGGTGCATGACGCCGACGGTCAGGGGCTTGCCGCACACCGGACACCGGCCCCCATGCCGACGGGTCTCGGCCGGAGAGAAGCGGATATCGCAGCTGCGGTGACCGTCGAGGTGGTATTTGCCCTCTTCGGGAAAGAACTCCAGCGTGCCGCCATAGCCGTGGCCCGTTTCCAGGGCGTGGCGCAGGGCAAAATAGTCCAGCTCGGTGTCGAAGACGCACACCTCCCGGCCCAGCTTTTCCGGCGAATGGGCGTCGGAGTTGGACACCAGCCGAAAACGGTCCAGCGACGACACCCGCCAGTTCATCGCCGGGTCTGAGGACAGCCCGGTCTCGACGGCAAAGATGTGCGGGGCCAGATCGCCGTAGCAGGCGTCAATGGCGTCAAAGCCCGACTTGGAGCCCAGGGCGGCAAACCACGGCGTCCAGAT
>WTHE01000577.1 GCA_011523315.1 Candidatus Binatota bacterium | reverse complement strand
ACAAAAAACGCCGGGTGTGCGCAGATTCATACGGGTCTCCTGATCGTGGCGGGGGAAGCGGGGCAGGGGCGGAACCGAAAAGGCGGCGACAGGCCGAGGGGCGGATGCCCCCCACGGTGGTTCATCCCGTCTGTTGCGATGAACCACCGTGTCGGCCGGCTAGTTCGGCAGCATGTTGAGGTCTTTCAGCGGCGTGCGGTCCACGACCGGCAGGCGCTTGGTGCCCGGGTTGAGCTTGACCGAGCCCGGCCGGCGGACAAACGGATCGACCAGACCGATTTCCTTGGCGTACTCCTTGAGGGCCGGCTTGACCTCCTGGGCCAGCAGCCGGACGCTGGTCAGCCGGTCTTCGTTGCTGACCGGCCCCTGGACGTTAAAGCACGAGAACGCGCCTGGCCGCAGCACGCGCATCATCGTCTTGACCTTCTCGATCACCGTCTTGGGCGAGCCGATGATCATCAGGTAGTCGTCCTGAGCCCGCTGGTAGGATTTGAGCAGTTTCTGGCGCACCTCGTTGAGGTCCTTGGTCCGGCCACGCCTGCCCTGCTGGGACTCTTTGAGCCGGTCGGAATCCACCCCGACCCAGCCGCCGCTGGGCCGCTTGGCCAGCAGCCGGATGGCGTTCTTGGAGTTGTAGCCCGGCGGCAGGGTGTGTTCAGGACGCGAAAACGCGCTGGCTCCGCCGCCGAACAGAAACCCCTTGCCCAGCTCCTGAGCCTTTTCATCGGTCTCGGCGCAGAACACCCCGATCAGATAGCCGAAGTTCTCCGGGCCGGCCTGATAGCCGTTCTCGGCCGCGATGTCGGCATAAAAGTCCAGCAGATCACAGGTCGGGCTGAGCGCGGTCACCAGGGCCAGATACGGATAGTTGTGCTCGGCCGCCCACCTGACGGTCTCGGGGCTCAGCACGCCGGGAATCCACATCTGGGGGTGGGGCTTCTGGTAGGGCAGGGCCCACGGGTTGACGTGGCGATAGTGAAAATGTTTGCCCTCGTAGCGCCACGGGCCGGGCTTGGTCCAGGCCTGAATGATGAAGTCGTGGGCTTCGTTGAACATCTCGCGGTTATAGGTCGGGTTGGCGTTGTTGAAGAACTGCTCGCTGCCGGCGCCCCGCACCCAGCCGGTCACCAGCCGGCCGCGCGAGATGAGGTCGATCTCGGCCAGTTCCTCGGCCATGCGCAGCGGATGCTTGATGACCGGCAGGGGGTTGCCGATGAGGACGATTTTGACCTTGTTGGTGATGCGGGCCAGGATGGACGCCTCGACGTTCATCACGCTGCCCATGCAGAACGGGTTGCCGTGGTGCTCGTTGAGCATCAGCGAATCAAAGCCCATCTCTTCGGCGTAACAGTATTCGTCGAGAAAGTAGTTGTAGTCATCCGCCGCTTTGTCCCGGTCGAAACGCTCATTCGGGAGGGCGAAGAAGCCCTCGTGGTTGAGCACCTCGTCTTCGTCAACCCAGCGATACGGCCGCTCAGTAAAATACCCAAAGTTCATACACGCCGCTCCTTTTCCGGATAGTGGGATTGCGCCTCCCCTGATAGCAGATTCGGTCTTGAATTGGGAGAGGCCACCTTGACGGCACACGGGTGTCCGATTTAGGAAGAGGCTGGCAACACAACCGGCCCGGTGAACCCGACGAGATGGATGGGGCCGAAAAACGAACATGAGGCGTGTGTAATGAGTCGTGGCACCACCTATCCGACCTCCCAGGAACTGGCCCCGGTCCTGACCGATTTTCTGCTCCGCGCCTTTCCCCAGCAACAGCACCAGGCGGTCGCCAAGCTTGAGGTCACAGACCTGCGGCTGCTGACTGGCGGGGCGTCACGCCAGACCTGGTCGTTTGACGTCGAGTTTGAAAAGGCTGACGGACAGACCGAGACGCTGCCGCTGATCATTCGCGGCGACCCCCAGGAGGGGCCGCAGGGTTTCATGGACCGCAGCCTGGAATATCGGGTCATTGCCGCCGCCCACGCCGAGGGGGTCTTGGCGCCCACGCCGTATTTTGTGGGCGATGACAGCCTAGGCATGCCGTTTTTCATCATGGAGCGTATTGAGGGCGAAACCCTGCCGCGGCGTTTGTTCCGCGACGCCCAGTACGCCCAGGCTCGCCAGGTTGTGGCGGCCGAACTGGGCACGATCCTGGCCCGCATTCACCGGGTTCCGGTGGACAAGCACGGCCTGGGCGACCTGCCCGCCCCGCAGGGAACGAATACTGCTGCCGAAGAAGAGATCGCCCGCTACGAAGAGAAGTACGAGACCATGGCCCGCGAACCCCACCCGGTTTTTGAGCTGGCGTTTCGCTGGCTGCGCCAGCATCTGCCCCAGGAGATCGAGCGGGTCTTTGTCCACGGCGATTACCGGATGGGCAACATCATGTTCGGTCCGGAAGGCGTCCGCTCGGTCCTGGACTGGGAGCTGGCCCATATCGGCGACCCGATGGAGGATCTGGGCTGGATCTGCGTGCGTTCGTGGCGTTTTGGCAACGATCATCTGCCGGTCGGCGGGGTCGGAACGCGGCGGGTATTCCAGCGCGCCTATGCACAGGCCGGCGGCTGGCCGCTCGACCAGCAACGCCTCAAATTCTGGGAGATTTTTGGCAACCTGCGCTGGGGTGTGATCTGCCTGAACATGACCCAGCCGTATCTGGACGGCCTCAATCCCAGCGTCGAGCTGGCGGCCATCGGGCGGCGGACGGCCGAGACCGAGTGGGAGCTGCTGCACCTGATGGAGGACTAATGCAAGATCGTCCAACTGTCCCCGAACTGCTGAGCGCGGTCACCCGTCTGCTCGACCAGGAGGTGGTGCCGAATCTGTCCGGCTCGCGCCAGTTTTACGGCCGGGTGGCGGCCAATGTGCTGCGCATCGTCATGCGCGAGCTGGAACACGCCGAAGACCAGGCGGCCGCCGAGTGGCAGCGCCTGGACGGGCTGCTGGCGACCGCCGAGCGCCCGGCCCGGCAGACGGCGCTGCAAGACGCGATCTGGCAGCGGACCGCCGAGCTGTGCGCCCGCATCCGCAACGGCGAGGCCGACGGCGGGCCGTACCGCGAGCAGGTGCTGGCCCACCTGCGGCAGACGACGCACGACAAGCTCGTCATCAGCAATCCGAAGTGGATCACCCGGCCGGTGGAGGAGGAGTAATGACGGCTGACACGTGTACGATTCGCAGCCTGCGGGCTCGGGCGGTCGAGGTGCCGATGCCGCGTCCGCTGCTGACCGGCGGCGGGCAGGTCAGCATTGCCCCGCTCGTCCTGCTTGACCTGGAAACCCACCAGGGCATTACCGGGCGCAGCTATATTTTTGGCTATACCCCGGTCACCCTGAAGCCCCTGGTCGCCCTGCTCAACGAGCTTGAAAAACTGATTCTCAACCAGCCCGTCTCGCCCCTGACCCTGGCCGAACAGCTCCAGGGGCGCTTTCGGCTGCTCGGCACCCAGGGCCTGGTCGGCATGGCCATGGCCGGGGTTGATGTTGCCGCCTGGGACATCCTGGCCAAGGCCGCCGAGCTGCCGCTGGTGCGCCTGCTGGGCGGGCAGGAGCGGCCGATACCGGCCTATAACAGCTGTGGCCTGGGCATCAGCACTACCGAGCACCTGCTGGCCGAAGCCCGGGACTTGGTTGCGTCCGGCTTTGGCGCGGTCAAGGTCCGTCTGGGCTACCCGGACAGTGCGGCTGATGTGGCCGCCGTCCGGGCTGTGCGGCAGGCGGTTGGAGACGAGGTGCTGATCATGTCCGACTACAACCAGTCGCTGTCCGTGCCCGAAGCCCAGCAGCGGGCGCAGCGGCTGGACGCCGAGGGGCTGTACTGGATCGAGGAACCGACCCGGGCCGAGGACTATGCGGGTCACGCCCAGATTCGGACCACGGCCCGCACGCCGATCCAGATTGGCGAGAACTGCTGGGGGCCGCATGACATGGCCAAGGCATTGGCGGCCGGGGCGTGTGATTTTTTCATGTCGGATGTGATCAAGATTGGCGGTGTCACCGGCTGGCTGCGGGCAATTGCGCTGGCCGAGCCGGTCGGCCTGCCGATCTCCAGCCATTTGTACCCCGAGCTGAGCGCCCATCTGCTGGCGGTCACCCCGACGGCCCACTGGCTCGAATACATGGACTGGGCCAACGCCATCCTGGACCAGCCGCTGCGTATCCAGGACGGCCAGGCGGTGATACCCACGACTCCGGGTAACGGTCTGAGCTGGAATGAGCGAGCTGTTGAGCAGTATCTGAGGCGCTAAGGCGATGGCAAGCACGACATGGCAGCGTGAGCTGTCCCGCCGTCCGTGGTGGATGAACCTGGTGTTTGCCTGGTGCGTGGTGCTGGCTATTGGCGTGCCCATAGAGGTCGCGCTGCGTCCCCTGGCCGAGGACGTTGAGGTCGTGCTGGGCATTGAACTGTACGGCTGGGCGGCCAAGGCGACCGGCGGGCTGCACGCGGCGCTGTTTATGGCCGGCGCCTGGGGATTTTGGAAGATGGCGGCCTGGATGTGGCCCTGGGCTGCGGTGTACGTGTTTCAGGTGGCGCTGGCCCACCTGGTGTGGAGCGAGTGGAGCGAGCGGGGCAACGGCTGGCCGATTGGGCTGCTGCAAGCGGTGGCGATCTCGGGCCTGGGTGTGTTGCTGTGGCGCGCCCGCCCGCTGTTCCGGCACCGGCCCGGATAGCGGACCGGCCACGCCCAACTCAGCCGTGTCCGGGGCGCGTGGTGCCAACAGGTGTCTGCCGCGCCTGGTGTGTCCGGTGCCGCTCTGGTTGACACGCTGATGACCTTGCCTGTAGATTAAATACATACAATCAGAATGGACGAATAATTTTCCAGAGCCCTTGAACTCTGTCTCCGTGCGTAGTCCTTATCCCGGTCATGAATAATGAATCGAGCGGAGTAAGGAAGAATCGGTATGAGCGACCAGGATGCTTTCGAGCGCATCATGGCGTCGTTGTCCGACGCCATGCTCGACGAGACCCAGTGGCCAGCCACCTCGGCTTTGATTGATGAGGCGTGTGGCGCAAAAGGCAATGCCATCCTCGTCAGCGAAGGCCCGAAGGACGATGTCCGGTCTCTCTTCATCGGGCTGTACTATCGGGGCCAGCGCCGCGAAGACCTGGAGCGCGAGTACCTCGACAGCTACTACCCCACAGACGAAAGCATACCGCGCTTGCAGGAACTGCCCGACAGCCGGCTGGTGCACACCACCGTGCTGTACACGGCCGAGGAGTTGAAGACCTCGCCCACCTACAACGAGTCATTGGTCCGGGCCAGCGCCCAGCATGGCTTGCACGTGCGCCTGGACGGGCCGGATGGCTTGTCTGTCATCTGGGCCATCGCTGACCCCGTCTCTCCGAGTGGCTGGGGGTCTCCGCAGCTCGCGCTGGTCAAAGGGCTGCTACCCCATATCCGGCAGTATGTCCGCGTCCGGCAGGCGCTGGCCGGCGCTGAAGCCCTGAGCACCACGCTGACCGACCTGCTCGACACCCCCCGGATTGGTGTCATCCACCTGGACCGCCGGGGGCGAATCGTGGCGGCGAATGACCGGGCGCGCGCCACGCTGCGACATGGCGATGCGGTGTCAGACCAGGGCGGGTTTCTTCGCGCCCGTGTCCCGGCCGACCATGTCCGGCTTGAGCGGTTGGTGGCCGGGGCGCTCCCGTCTGCCACAGCCGCCGTGAGTGGGGCAATGCTGCTCCGTCGTACCTCCGCGTTGCCTTCGTTCATCGTGCACGTCAAGCCCGTAGGTGCCGGCCAGTCGGACTTCGGGGCTGGCCACATCGCCGTCCTGGTGCTGATTACCGAGCTGGGGCGTCAATCCCGCATTGACCCCGTCCCGGTGGCCGCGAGCCTGGGCCTCGCACAGGGGGAGAGCCAAGTCGCGGTCTGGCTGGCGGAAGGCCGGACGGTGCGCGAGATTGCCGCAGCGACGGAGGGCACGGAAGCCTCTGTCCATCGGCGCCTGGGGCAAATCTGCCACAAGTTGGACATCTCCCGGCTGGCAGACCTAGAGCAGTTTCAGGGAATTTCGATACGTCGGGCGGGCTTTGCAAGCGGGCCGA
>WTHE01000018.1 GCA_011523315.1 Candidatus Binatota bacterium | reverse complement strand
GGCTCAAGAATTGACTCACGAGGTCGGCCACCCGCTGTGGCTGTTCCAGCACCAGGCTGTGCGACGAACCCGGAATTCTGACCAGCTGCGCCCCGGCAATCGCACCCTGAAACAGCTCACCCAGGGCGACCGGGGCGAGTTTGTCCTGCTCGGCCCAGATAATCCGGGTTGGCGCGGTGATCCGAAACAGCCGCTGTTGAAGACGCGGGTTGTACAGACAGGGCGGCTTCCAGCCGAGCCGGGCGGCGACCATCTGGGCCTTGTAGAACAGAAAATTGGCGGCCGGAGACATGTCGTCGGGGATGGCGCCCAGGGCCAGCTCGGAGTTCGGCTCCTGAAACAGCAGCTCGCGCACCTCGTGCTGACCGCCCTCGGCCTTGGGGGTGACGGTATAGAAGAAATTGCCGATCCGCGCCTCGGGCGTGGACACCCCGAGCGGGTTGATCAGCACCAGCTTGCGCAGCCGGTGTGAGTAGCGGCTGGCGAATTCGGTCGCCACCCAGCCGCCCAGGGACGCCCCGACCAGATTCACGGTGTCGAGCCCCAGCGTATCCAGCACGTCCAGGCAGAAAAAGACTGCGTCTTCTATGGTGTCGAGGTCGTCAAAGCCCTGACTGTCGGCATAGCCGGGCAGGGCCGGCGCGGACACGGCAAAAGAGGCGGCCAGGGCTTCGTGAAAGGTGGTAAAGCCGGCCGCTTCGGGCAGGCTGTGAATATCGGCCAGGAGGCCGTGGAGGTAGAGCAGCGGCGCGCCGCTGCCGCCCCGCAGGAGCTGAATTGTGCTGCCACGGACACGAAGCGTCTCGGTCGTTAGAGCCATACTCCATCTTTCCTGTCATGCCGTGTAGAAAGTGGCTGGTGGCCAGTGGTTCGTGGTCAGGAGGAAACACAAGTCACTGACCACTGGCCACTGGGTACTTATCCCCTGCGCGGGCGTCCCGGCCGTCTTGGTCCTCTCGGTCGCCTTGGTTCTTTTGGGCGTGGACTCCGGGCAGCGCGGCAAACGCGGCATCGGCGTGTTTGCGGACGTAGGGAAAGACATCGTTGGCCAGGAACTCCATGTTTTTACGGGTCAGATGATCGGGCAGACTGCCGAACTGGGGCAGGGCCAGGATATTGCCGACCTTGAATTCGAGCACGTACTGGAGCAGTTTCTCGCGCACCGTCTCTGGGGTGCCGATCAGGACTGAGCCGCCCGCCTCAACGTCGTCCCAGGTGGTGGCGTGGCCGAGCTGCCAGCGGGCATGCCCGCCGCCGGGATCGTTCAGCTTTTGCAGACGCTCCAGGGATTTCAGCGAGGTATAGCCCGGCGGCATCCACGTCCGACCCTTGCCGGCAAACCCCTTGAGGAGTTTGTCAATAAAATACCAGATATGCTCCTCGGCCTCTTCGCGCGCCTTTTGCTCGGTCTCGGCCACATACATCGGCACCAGCCAGCCCAGCATTTCCGGGTGGTAGGGGTATTTGCCGACCCGCTCGACCGTCTGCTGGAAGAAGGCCGCGTTCTGGCGGAAGGATTCGACGTGGGAGTAGGTCAGGGCGGCATAGGTGAAGCCGTGCTCGGCGACCAGCTCCATGGTTTCTACGCTGCCCACGCCGGGAATCCAGATGGGCGGATGCGGCTGCTGGACCGGGCGGGGCCAGACATTACAGTACTTAAGCTGAAAATGCTTCCCGTCCCAGCTGAACGGTCCCGGGTCGGCCCAGGCTTTGACGATCAGATCGGTGGCCTCCCGAAAGCGCTCGCGGGCATAGGTCGGGTTGATGTTGTAGGAATAGTATTCCGGGCCGCCGCCGACCACAAAGCCGGCGTCAAACCGGCCCCGAAACATGTTGTCCAGCATGGCGAACTCTTCGGCGACCTTGAGCGGCACCTCGTGCAGAGGCAGGCCGTTGCCCAGCACCATCACCCGGGCGGTCTGGACCCGTTGGGACAGGGCGGCGGCAATCAGGTTGGGCGAGGGCATGATGCCGTAGGCATTCTGGTGGTGTTCGTTGATGACCACCCCGTCAAAGCCGATGTCGTCGGCATAGGCCAGCTGGTCAATGTACTGGTGATACACCTGCGGACCGCGCTCGGGGTCAAACAGCCCGTTTGAGCAGGTCACCCAGGCCGTGTCGTAGTTGTCCGCAAAGTTGTCTGGCAGATGGGGCCAGGGCATCAGGTGGAACATCCAGAATTTCATCACGTCTCCTCATGAACGGGCGTTCAGCCGAGGTCTACCATAGCCACCCGACCTTGCAAAGGGTTGGCGCGCCCGCCGTCCGCGTGCGACCGCGATTGCCAGGCCGCCCGCGCTCCGGCTACAATCCGGGGTGACGTCAGACACGAGGAGGGAAACCGATGACTCAGCTTCCAGACGATCTGCTCGCCTTCATGGAGACGCTCAAGCCCCCCAAGGGCGTCAATCCGGCCGATCTGTTGATCAAATACAACGACCTGATGAACGGCAACCCGCCCCCGGTTGGGGCCGTGCACGATGACGTGCTGCTCAGACAAGTGGCGGGCTGGCGGCTGAGCGCCGACATCAGCGTGCCCACGGGTCCGGGACCCCACCCCGTGCTGGTCTACTTTCACGGCGGGGGCTGGACCATGGGCAGTCCCAAGACCCACCTGCGCCTCGGCCGGGAGTTTGCCGCAGCCGGCTATCTGACCGTCAACGTCGACTATCGTCGCGCGCCCAAACATCGTTTTCCGGCCGCGTTCGACGACTGTCTGTTCGCCACCCAGTGGGCGGTTGAGCACGCTGCCGAGTACGGGGGCGACGCCCAACGTCTGGCCGTCGGTGGAGACTCGGCCGGGGCCAACCTGGCTGGCGGGGTCCTGGCCGAGTGCAGCCGCAAGCGCGGACCGGCCATTAAGGCCGGCCTGCTGCTGTACGGGGTGTTTGATTATCATGCGGCGTTGGCCGGCCTGGGCACGCCGCACGCCAAGCAGCAGTTGTATCTGGCGGTCGAAGACTACGAGACGCTGCGCCAGGATCACCGGGTCAGCCCGCTGTACGCGTGCGACGGCTTTCCGCCGTGTTACATCGCGGTCGGGACAAAAGACCCGCTGCTGGCGGAGTCACACGCCCTGGCCGAAAAACTGTCGGCGGCCGGGGTGGAGCACGAGCTGCATATTCTTGACGGCGCGCCGCACGCGTTCTTCCAGCTCCCGCCGCTGCCCGCCTACGCCGAAGGCTATCGGCGGGCTAGCGCGTTCCTGGACACGCATCTGAAGTAGGAGAGCGGTTGCCAACGGGTGGGTTGGCAACCGCGTTGTGAGGATCGGGGAGGGCTGCTCTTCGCTACTTGCCGCTGGCCAGCTTCCAGTCCTCGCCCAGCTCCTCGGAAACGCTCACCAGGGTCTCTCGCAGGGTGGTGACCATCTCGTCGATCTGCTGTGTGGTGATAATCAGCGGGGGGCAGAGGGCGATGACGTTGGACCCGCCCATGCGGGTCAGCAGCCCGCTCCGCAAGGCGCGTTCCCAGACCCGCGTGACCAGCTTGGTCTCGGCGGGGAACATCTCCTTTGTCTGCTTGTCCTTGACCAGCTCGATGGCCGCTACCAGCCCCTTGCCGCGGACATCGCCGACAATCGGGATATCCTTGAGCGTGGCCAGCGCCTTTTGCAGATAGCGGCCCTGTTCGCGGGCTTTCTGGACCAGCTTTTCATCCTCGATGATTGCAAGATTGGCCAGCCCGGCCGCACACACGGTGGGGTGGCCGGTATAGGTGTAACCGTGCCAGAAGGCCTGGTCGCCGGCCTGCAGAAAGGTCTGGAAGATTTCCTCTTTGAACAGCACCACTCCGAGCGGCAGATAGCCGCTGGTAATGCCCTTGGCCGAGACCAGGATGTCGGGGCCGACGCCGGACGAGGCGAACATGGTGCCGGTCCGCCCGAATCCGGTGATGACCTCGTCGCACACCAGCAGAATATTGTGCCGGGCGCAGATTTCACGGATTTTGGGCAGCCACTCCTTGGGCGGAACGATAACGCCGCCCACGCCCTGTATCGGTTCGGTCACAAACGCGCCGATCGTCCCGGCGCCTTCGCGCTTGATGATCCGTTCGAGTTCGTCGGCGCAGTCGACCTGACAGGCGGGGTAGGTCTTGCCCAGCTCGCAGCGGTAGCAGTAGGGCCGGGCCATGTGGATAACACCTGGCAGACCGGGGTCGACCTGCTCGTTGAATAGCGGGATGCCGGTCAGGCTGGCCGCCCCGCTTGAGGTGCCGTGATAGCCCTGGTTGAGGCTGATGAACTTGGTCTTCTTGGGCTTGCCCTTGGCCTTCCAATAGGCCCGGACAAGACGAATCATGGTCTCGTTCGATTCCGAGCCGCCCGAGGTGAAAATCACCCGCCGCAGGCCCTTGGGGCCGATTTTGGTCAGCTTGGCGGCCAGTTCAACGGTCGGGGCCGAGGTCGGGCCGATGAGGGTCGGAGCGAAGGCCAGCTGATCCATCTGGGCGGCAACGGCGCGGCTGATCTCTTTGCGGCCGTGGCCGACGTGCACGTTCCACAGTGAGGCCAGGCCGTCGAGATAGCGCGTGCCGTCCGTATCCCACAGGTACACGCCCTCGCCTCTGACGAAGATAGGCATGCCGCGCTCCTGATGCAGGCTCAGGGGCACGAAGCCGTGGACCAGATGCGCCTTGTCCTGTTTTTGCAGGGTCTTGGCCCGTTGGCGATCCATGGGGGTCGTTGCGGCCCTGGTTCGGGAGCGGAGGGGGATCACCTTGGCCGATTTTTTTGCTGTGTGTGGCATGCTCTTCCTCCTGTGGCTGGAGTGTTGACACGGTCCTCTTTTGGGGCAGTATACTCCTTTTGTTCCATTTTCCTATGCCAACGGAGGAAGCGCTATGAAAACGCAGCGGCTGGGCCGAACCGGGCTCAAAGTGTCCGAACTGTGTCTGGGAACCATGACCTTTGGGCGGCAGTGCGATGAAGCGCTGAGCTTTGCCATCATGGATACCGCGTGTGAGGCCGGGGTCGATTTTTTTGACACCGCAGACGTCTATCCGGTCGGCGGGGACGCCTCGACGGTCGGCCGCACCGAGGACATTGTCGGAAAATGGCTCAAGGGCAGACGCGAGCAGATTGTCCTGGCCACCAAGTGCTGGGGCGCCATGGGACCCCAGCCGAATGATCGCGGCCTGTCCCGCAAACACATCCTGGCCGCCATAGACGAGAGTCTGCGCCGGCTGCAAACCGACTACATCGACCTCTATCAGGTGCACGCGCCGGATCTTGATACCCCGATAGACGAGACCCTGGCGGCGCTCGACGACGTGGTGCGGCAGGGCAAGGCCCGCTACCTCGGCTGCTCGAACTTCCAGACCTGGATGCTGGCCAAGGCTCTGTGGACCAGCGACAAACACGGGCTGGCCCGTTTCGACTGCGTGCAGCCGCGCTATAACATCCTGTTCCGGGAAATTGAGCATGAGCTGCTGCCGCTGTGTCGCGATCAGGGCGTCGGGGTGATCCCCTACAATCCGCTGGCCGGCGGTTTTCTGACCGGCAAGCACATGGACAACCGGGCCAGCCAGGCGCCCTCGTCCGAGACGCGTTTCGCGCTCGAAGGCCGGGCCGGGCGCACCTACAAGAAGCGCTACTGGCAGGAGGCCCAGTTTGCCGCCGTTTCCCACCTCCACGAGTTCTTCTCGGCCCGCAACAAGCCGCTGGCCCAGGTCGCGGTTGCCTGGGTGCTGGCGCAGGACGGGATCACCTCGCCGATCATCGGAGCGACCTCGCCCGAGCAACTGCGCCAGTCGCTGCCGGCGGCTGAGTTGAGCCTGGACGAAGAAGAGATGGCGGTGTGCGACGCGGTATGGTTTGAGCTGCCCCGGCTCAAAGACCCGATGGTGGCGCTGCGCTGAGCCTGAACGGTAGTCGCAACGTCCTTCTTACAACATGTCGGAAAAGCTGCCCTGACCGGGCACGAACAGGCGGCTGTAGAAGCGCATCGCGGACGAGTCGGTCATGCTGGCCAGAAAATCGCAGATGACCCGCTTGCAGGCCGCTTCGTCTCCCTCGCCCAGGGCGTGCTGGTAGCGCTCGGCCTGC
>WTHE01000685.1 GCA_011523315.1 Candidatus Binatota bacterium | reverse complement strand
GACTCGTCTTCGGGGTCACTGTCTGGCGGGTTTTCGTGGGCGGGCTCGGGCTGAGACGGGGGGCCAGGGGACTCAGTCTCGCCTTCCTGACCGTTCCCCTTCCACAATACCGGTGGCGTATAGACGAAGACGTGGCCGCATTCCTCTTGGCAACACTCGAACGAGGTCTCTCCGGCCACCACCAGAGCGGCGTCGACACGGTAGCGTGTTTGACACGCAGGACAGGCAACTACCACACTATCCCCTCCACCAGAGCGGCCCATTGTATAGAAAGAAGTGCAGGAAAATCAACTACATTGACGGCAAGTCACAAGAGAAACTATAATAGTCCGCATTGAGTCCTCAACGGAAAGAGGTGTGATTCTGCTAGCCATCGTACGTCTTGTCTTCATCGCCCTGAACACCGTCTTGTGGAGCGTGCCGGTGCTGTTGCTCGCGCCTCTCGACGCCTACGCCCAGCGCGCGGCGCGCTGCATTCGCTTCTGGGCCAGGGGCAACCTGTTCATCTGTGGGGTCAAGGTCGATGTCCGTGGCCGGGAACAACTCGACCCCGGACAAGCCTATGTGTTCATCGCCAACCACCAGAGCATGTTCGACATTGTGGCGGTCATGGTCAGCCTCGACGCCTTCCAGCTGCGCTGGGTCGCCAAACACGAATTGCGCAAAGTGCCGCTGTTCGGCCTATGCATGACGAGCACCCATCAGGTTCTGGTCGACCGCCAGAGCCGCACCCAGGCGGTGGCCACTATCCGCAAGGTCAGGGCACTGCTCCAAGCCGGGATTTCCGTCCTGTTTTTTCCGGAGGGAACCCGCAGCCAGGACGGACGCCTGCTGCCGTTCAAACCCGGCGCCTTTGCCGTTGCCGTCGAGACCGACCGCCCGGTTGTTCCGGTGACGATTAACGGCGGGGCCGATATTCTCCCCTCGGGCAGCTGGAAGGTTCGATCCGGGCGGATGAGCGTCGTCTTCAGCCCGCCGATTGTCAGAGATCCGTCCATGGCCAAAAAAACCGCCCGACAAGATCTCCTCGTCCAGGTCGAAAAAGCGATCACCCAACACCACACGCCTCCTGTGGCTCGGCCGACGCCGCCGGCCTCCGCCGAATACCCGGAGCACCTGCGGCTCATGATCGGACACGCCTATGAGTGAGGGCCAACTACGTATCATTCCCCTTGGCGGCCTGGGCGAGATCGGCCTCAACTTCATGCTGATCGAATACCGCCCGGCCGGGGGCGGTCGCCCGAGCGCGATTGCCGTCGACTGTGGCCTGATGTTTCCCGAGCAGGAGATGCTCGGCATTGACGTGGTGATCCCGGATTTCAGCTATCTGCACCAGCACTACCATCTCCAGGCGGTCATCTTCACCCACGGCCACGAGGACCATATCGGCGCCCTGCCGTATTTGCTCCAGGAGTTCGATGTGCCGATCTATGGCACGCCGTTCACCCTGGGCCTGATCCGCGACAAGCTGGCCGAACGGGGTCTGCTCGAGCAGACGACCATCCACGAGTTTCGCGCCCGCCAGGAGTGGCAGGTCGGGCCGTTTCACATCGAGGGCATCCCGGTCACCCACAGCATTGTGGACGCCTCGGCTCTGGCCATTACGACTCCGCTGGGCACAATCATCCACACCGGCGATTTCAAGATCGACCATACGCCGATTGACGACCGGCAAACCGACCTGGCGCGTTTGGCCGAATGGGGGGAACGCGGCGTCTTGCTGCTGCTGGCCGACTCGACCAATGTCGAGCGTCCGGGCTCGAACCCCTCGGAGCGCAGTCTGACCCGGCCGCTCGAAGACATTATCGCCCAGTCCCAGGGCAAGGTCCTGGTCGCCACCTTTGCCTCCCACATCCACCGGATTCGTCAGGTCATCGACCTGTCGGTCAAACAGGGCCGAGCCGTCGGTGTGGTCGGCAAGCGGCTGGTCGGCAATATCGGCATCGCCCAAGACACCGGACATCTGCCCCTGGGGTCGGATAGCCTGATCGACATCGGACGGCTGGCCGAGCGCGATCCGCAAACCGTGACCCTGCTGACCACCGGCTCCCAGGGCGAACCCATGTCGGCCCTGTCGCGGATTGCCGCCGACGCCCATCCCCAGGTCCGGCTGGCCGCCGGCGACACGGTGGTCCTGTCGTCGCGGGTCATTCCCGGCAACGAACGCACAATCGCCCGGCTGCTCGACCACCTGTCACGGCGCGGCGCCGATCTGTTTTACGAGGCGATCTCGTGCGTCCACGTCTCGGGGCATGCCTGTCAGGACGAACTGCGGCTGATGCTCAACCTGGTCCGGCCGCGCTACTTCGTCCCCATCCACGGTGAATACCGCCATCTGGTCCGCCACGCGGCGCTGGCCCGTCAGGTCGGGGTTGAGCCGGACCAGGTCTTTTTGTTGGAAAACGGCCAAGTCCTGGAAATCGACCGTGAGGGCGCGTTTCAGACCGATCCGGTCCAGGCCGGGCGGGTGTTTGTCGACGGTCTGGCGGGTATTGAGGAAGAGCTGATGCGTGACCGCCGCCATATGGCCAGCGACGGCATCGTGGTCGCCATCCTCAGCATCGCTCAGCACACCGGGGAGCTGGTCAGCGGACCGGATCTGCTGTCGCGCGGGTTCTTGACCGCCACCAACGGTGAGGGCTTGCGCGAGGCCAAGGATGTCGTGCGCAACACGCTCAGCGAGCTGCCGCTGGAGTCTCGGACCGATATCGGCACGGTCAAGGAGCAGGTCCGGCTGTCGCTGCGGCGCTATTTTCGCCGCACCCTGGGGCGCCGGCCGGTGGTCTTACCGTTTGTGACCAAGATGTGACCGAAGATGTGACCGAGATGTGACCAAAGATGTGACCAAAGATGTGAGGAGGAGGTGAGTGGGGTGGCACGACACACACAGTCCGGCCAACGTTCCCTTGGCTATGAGATCGGGGGAGTTGCCCTGGTCGCGGTGGCGATTTTTTTAGGCCTCGCTCTGTTGTCCTACCAGCCGGGCCGTCCCCAGACCAATCTGGTCGGCGTCATCGGCTATCTGCTGGCCGACCTGCTGTGCTCGGCGCTGGGCAAAATGAGCTATGTCCTGCCAGCCCTGGCCGTCTATACCGCAGGCCTGCAGTTCCGGCTGTGGCGATGCACAGCCGTGACCTCCCAAGCCGTGTCGCTGGGCGTCTTCGGGCTGGCCAGCATGGCTCTGTTGTCCCTGTGGTACGCGGACCGACCGGCGGTCTACACCGGCGGCTGGGTCGGGGGCTGGCTGGCCGTATCTCTCCGTACCGGCTTGAACCAGCTCGGCGCCTATCTGGTGCTGATTCCCATTCTCGTCGTCTCGCTGATGGGGATTTCGCGTCTGTCTTTACACGCCCTGGGCGGCCGGCTGCTGGTGGGCGGTCGGTTTGTGGGCGACTGGTGTGGGGTCGGGCTGCGACCGCTGGCAGCCGGGCTGCGGTCGCTGGCACGCACGCTGTGGTCCGAGCTGCATCGTCTGCCGTCAATCGGATTCAGCCACCGGCAGGGCCGGGTCGCGGAAGCCGAGGCATACGCGGACCTCGAACCCCGTTTTGTGGCTTCCGAAGCACAGGCACAGACGCCCCCGCCCGCCCCGCCGGTCAAAAAGGCGGCGTCCAAACAGCCCCGCAAGCCCGCCAAAGAACAGACGCCGCCCGCAGAAGACCAAGCGCCGCCGCCGATTATTATCAACCGGCCGCCACCTCCGGCGGCGCCCAAAGCCGGCCGTTCGCGTTCGGTCGCCCGGCCGAGCCCGGCTGCGGTGCGTGATGACGAAAAGCCCTATAGCCTGCCCGGCCTCGATCTGCTCGATCCGCCGCTCGAATCCCGGCTCAAGGTCGACGAGGAGGCCCTCCACGCCAGCTCTCAGGTTCTTGAGAGCAAGCTCAACGACTTTGGCGTCAAGGGAAAAGTCGTGGCGGTGCGGCCCGGCCCGGTCATCACGACGTATGAGTTCGAACCCGCCCCCGGGGTCAAGGTCAACCGGGTGGTGTCGCTGGCCGACGATTTGCAGATGGCCCTCCGGGCGGTATCGGTCCGCATCCTGGCTCCCATCCCAGGCAAGGCGGTTGTCGGCATTGAGGTCTCGAACTCCAACCGCGAAAAGGTCTATTTGCGGGAGATTCTGGACAGCCCGGGCTTTCAGCAGACCGAATCGCCGCTCGGCCTGGCCCTGGGCAAAGATTCGATTGGTAATCCCATCGTCGCTGACCTGGCCCGTATGCCGCATCTGCTGGTGGCCGGCGCCACCGGGACCGGCAAGTCGGTCTCGCTCAACGCCATGATCATGAGCCTGCTGTATCGGGCCAGTCCACGCGACGTGCGCTTCATCATGATTGACCCCAAAATGCTGGAGCTGTCGCTGTATGAAAACCTGCCCCACCAGCTGTCGCACGTGATTACCAACCCCAAGGAAGCCGGCGCGGCGCTGCAGGAAGTCGTGCGGCGGATGGAGTATCGCTACAAACTGCTGCGGGACAAGGGGGCGCGGAATATCAGCGCCTATAACCGTAGCCTGGAGAACAGCGCACCCAGTCCGAACGGCGTCATCAAGCTGACCGAGGTGGTTGAGGACGAGCGTGACGAAGACGCGGCCGGGCCGGGCCTGGACGCCCCGGCCGTCCCGGCGCCAGCCGCCAAGCCCCACGACGACGCCATGGTCCACCAGCGTCTGCCCTATCTGGTCGTGATTGTCGATGAGTTGGCCGACCTCATGCTGACCGTTGGCCGCGAGATAGAGGAGCCGATTACCCGTCTGGCCCAGATGGGACGAGCCTCGGGCATTCACCTCATCCTGGCCACCCAGCGTCCCTCGGTCGATGTGATTACCGGCCTCATCAAGGCGAATTTCCCGGCCCGGGTGTCCTTTCAGGTATCCTCGCGGATAGACTCGCGGACGATCCTGGACGCGGCCGGGGCCGAGCGCCTGCTGGGCGCCGGCGACATGCTGTTCCTGCCGCCGGGCAGCGCCAAGCCGCAGCGTATTCATGGCGCGTTTGTCTCCGAACCGGAGATCAGCAAGGCGGTCGGGGCGATCAAGAAACAGGCCAAGCCGGTGTTTGACTCCGAGCTGGTCAGCGCCCTGGAAAAGGCCCGCAGCACCAAGAGCGTCGATACGGCCGATGACGACACCTATGACGAAATGTACGAACAGGCCCGGGAGCTGGTCATCGAAAGCCGTCAGGCGTCCATCTCGTGGGTCCAGCGCCGCCTGCGGGTCGGCTATAACCGCGCCGCCCGGATGATTGAACGCATGGAGCGCGAGGGGCTGATCGCCCCGGCCGCCGAAGCCGGCAAGCCGCGCGAGGTGCTGGTTGAAGCTGCGGTCGAAGAGTGAACAAGAACGCGCCCACCCGCATGACATGGCATTGGCTCCTGCTCAGCCTGACGGTCGTGTTGTGTCCACCCCTGCTGGCCGCTGAACCCGCCCCGTCAGCGCCGCTCACGCTGACCGAGATCGTTGCCCGGCTCCAGACCCGGTATCAGGAAACCCAGGGCTTTCAGGCCGACTTTGTCCAGGAGGTCGAGTCCGCCACCCTGGGCTACACCCTGACCTCTGAGGGCCAGGTCTTCTTCAAAAAACCGGGCAAGATGCGCTGGGACTTCCGCCGGCCGGAGCAGCTGCTGGTCTCGGACGGGACGTTTTTGTGGTTGTACCAGGCGGCCGAGAAACAAGTCGTCAAGACGCCGTTTCACCAGGCTTTTCGCTCGCATACCCCGATCTCTTTTCTGACCGGGGTGGGACGCCTGGAGGAAGACTTTGCAATTGGCCTACAGGAGACGGCCGACCAGACCTATGTGCTAAGCCTCGACTCCAAGCACGACGCCGAGGCGGTCGGGCAGCTGACGCTGGCGGTTGACACGACGACCTTCGATATTGTCCGGGCCACGGTCAGCGACCCGCTGGGCAATATCACCCGGTTGCGGTTTACCAACATCACCCGCAATATCCCGCTGCCGGACAGTCTTTTTCAACTCCGCATCCCGGACGGTGTTGATATTGTCGAGCCCCTGCCGCTGCCCTAGCGCAATTCACCATTCACCATTATGTGTAGCCGTGTAGGTCGGGT
>WTHE01000232.1 GCA_011523315.1 Candidatus Binatota bacterium | reverse complement strand
GCCTGCTCCAAGTCGGGACGCCCGCGCATGACTGCCGGCACCCAGCCTGCTTTCTTGTTGAGCATCACATAGTCCACGTTCCCGCCAAACGCTGCGGCGACGGCCGCCTCATAGGGCAGGTAGGCGTCCGTTATGATCTGGGGCCGGTTCAGCACCCGGCCTCGGAGATCCGCCACAAAGCGCGTGGCGTCCCCTGCGGCGCGCTTCCCGACCCGGTAGCCGACGATCGCCTTGCGGTCGGCGTCCAGGGCCAACCACAAATAGCAATCGCCGTGCTCGGCCGGGTTGTGATCCTGAAGATTCTTCTGCTTCGTGTTGACGAAGGACCACGTTTCGTCGAGCTGGAGGCAGGACACCTGGAGGTCCCGCATCCGGGCATGGTGCAGGCGGTCGCAGGCGGTGCCGACCAGCTCCGCCAGCCGCATGATCGTGGACCGATGTATGCCGGTGAGCCGGGCGGTCGCCCGGAGACTATTACCTTCGGTGAATAGCGAGATGATCCGAACCCGTTGCGCGAGCGATAGACAGCTCATGGCCAACCCTCCTCTTTGCACGACGCCACAGCCGTGCTATGGAGGAGGTGTTCAATCCCTTCCGACGCACGTCGTGGCGTAGGAAATCAAGCCCAGGATAGTGTCAACTATCCTGGGCTTTTTGCTGCTAAGTACCTGTTTTTTCTAGCAATTATGGACAGGGGAGTCAACCTGCCTGGGGGGCAGGGCTCGGCGGCTGGGAAGACAAGGTCGGGGTGGGGACAGGCATGGCAAGGAGGCAGAGCAGGCCGCTGAGATACAGCCTCGCCTCGGGGGGTAACGGACCGTCATGGGTCAGGACACAGGTAAACCCGTGTTCCAAATCAAGCGACAGGTGGAGCGGGGTCGTAGACCCAGCCCCCGCCTGTGGTGCGGCCGGCTGGGGAACCGGAGTGTGGTGGCGAGCTGTACGGGAGAGGGGTGCAGGAATGGGCCGCGGCACCTCAAAGCCCGCCCGTTCGGCGGCCCGGACAAGAAACGCGCCACAGCGCTCTTGGAGCCGAGTCGAGATCGGGGCACCCGTCGCTGACCGCACGGTACTGAAGAACGCTTTGACTTGGGCGCGGTTGCCCTGGAGTAATGCGGGCAAGCAGTCAGCATAGTGCTGCTGCACGAGAGCCTTCCACTGATTCTGTTTGGCCGCCGCATCTCCACTTACATAGTCAGAAAACAGAGAGGTCGTTATATCCTGCGCATCAAGCAAGCCGAAAAATCGCAGGGCGCGGATCACGAGTAATTGGTCATTCGTGGATATGCCAGGGACGGCCTCTGCGACCCTGGTGCGCGTGATCTGCTCAGGGCCAGGGAGCAGCACAGGAGACATCGCCTCTAAAAAGGTGTCAACGTGGTGGAACGCGACGTAGGGTGGGGTCTCGTCCCGCTCGGCGGGACTGCTGATCTGAGTCGTCATGGTGTGGTGTCCTCCAACAAAGAGAGAGCGTTCGGGTTCAGCGCTCGGACCGCTTGAACATCGGCGGTCCCCGTGCTAGGGTACAAAAATACCCAGGAAACAGAGGAAGCATTGCAAGTGCCTTTCTTTTGGGTTTTGAGCAGCGCGGGCCACTATTCCGCGCTGTTCTCTTTTTGCCTCATGTGTTCATGGGGCACATACTTAGCACCACTTTCCATCCAACACAACCCCCATTCCATTCATGCATAAGCATGGCTCCCATTTGCGATGCCATTTGAAGGCTTGCGGTGGTTCCGCATGGAGGAAAACGAGATGGAGATACTGAGCATCGTTGGCGGCTTCGTGGGCGTCATCCTGACCTTGATCTTCAACGCTCGGCTGGCCCGCCGCCAACAAGAACGACAATGGAATGAGGAGCGGGAAGCGTTACGCATGGGACTCATCATTGAGTTGCAAAATCTCGCCGCAACACTAGAGGCGGCTGTAAAGACCTTCGGCGAAGGTATCGAAGCCCGCAAGAAGGGTGAACACCCGGAGGTGCTATGGCCTCTCTCCAAGAACCCGGTCTATCTGGCCTCTATCCCTCGTCTGGGATGGCTGACTCAACGAGAAGCTCTGGCAGTTTTTGAGGCATATGAGAATTTTCTTACGCAGGAGCGAAAAACGTCTTGGCTGAGCGAGCGTGTTGACGAAAGGACATACCGTATTCCCGCGGCGCACTTCTCTCTATGCAGAGACACACTCAGCGGTGCCCTCCCAGCGATTAACGACGCCTTAGAAGAACTCGGACGAATCAAGACCAAAAGGCCGTAAACTTCGAGTGGTACACGTCCGAGAAAAAAATGGTACACCTGTACCAGCACCAGCCCGTGACTTGCTATTGCGTAATCTTTTCGTCCATGAGACCTTTGCCTTGCAGCGAGTTGTAGATGATATCCAGACACACTCGCATACCCGACAACTTTCACAGCACGGCTTAGCGGTCCTAGACTTGACGGTCCCGCAACTCCCCTAGCAGATTGTCGACCGTATCCCGATCAAACATCCGAGGCAGATAGTCCTTTGCCCAGTCCTCACCGCCTTCTTTGAAGAGCCGATCCAGGTTGTCCGATATCTCCTTGAGATGCTCCTCATCCGTGACTCTTCTTTCATTGATCCAGTATCTTAGGATAGCAGCCTTGATCGCTCCGTCTCGGGTCTCCAGAAGGTCAATCCATCGCATGAGTTGCCTCTTTTCAGCTGCATTGTTTTCCTCTCAGGTCTGATAGTAGCCGAAGGCGGTCCAGCCACCGTCGATGACCATCACTTCGCCGGTCATGAAGCCGGCGTCCTGGCTGGCTACAAAACGCACCGCCTTGGCCACGTCGCGGCCCGTTCCCAGCCGCCGCTGGGGGGTGCGTTTCTTCAGGTCTTCGACGGTCAGCTTTTTGTCCTCAACCAATCGGTCAATCATGTCGGTCTGGATATAGCCGGGCGCCACACAGTTGACCCGAATGCCATAGCGGGCCCACTCGATGGCCAGCACCCGGGTCATGTGGTCAACCGCCGCCTTGGACGTGCAGTAGCCCAGCGTCGCCGGAAAGGCGTTACGGCCCAGAATCGAGCCGATATTGATGATGCAGCCGGACCGCCGCGGCCGCATCTGGCGGGCCGCAGCCTGGGAGCACAGGAAGACCGACTTGACGTTGATGTCCATGTGCTGGTCCCAGTTCTCCTCGGTCATCTCAAGGGTCAGCTGGGGACGGGTGATGCCGGCATTGTTGACCAGGATATCGCACGGCCCGAGTTGTTCTTCGAGCTGGCCAAACAGCCGGCTGACCTCGGCGGCCACCTCCACCCGGCAGCCCAGCGCAATCGCCTGGCCTCCCCGGCGCTGAATCTCAGCCACCGTGGCGGCCGCATTCTCGGCCCGGGTCGCCACGCAGGCCAGCCGCGCCCCGGCCTCGGCCAGCTCAAGCGCAATGTCTTTTCCCAGGCCACGGCTGGCACCGGTCACCAGCGTAACCGCACCGTTCAGGATATCCATACACTTGTCTCGGCTCCGGGCTCGGCCGGGCTATTGCCGTGGGTGCTCGGCGTTGTAGTCACGAATGGCTTTGAGAATCGCCCCGCTGGAGCGTTCCATCAGCGCCTTTTTGTTGGCCTGGACCCGGTCGGCCGAGGCGTGCAGCGGCCGCAACAGCCCTTGGACCTGGGGCATCACATGCCGGGCCAGCAGCTCATAGCTGCGCGCCGACAGCTCGGGCGACACCCAGTCGTGGGCAAAGCACAGCAGGGTGCCGAAGCCGCCCGACAGCTGTTGCAGGGCGGTGATTTTTTCCAGGGCGTCTTCGGGCGTGCCCAGAATGGCCCCGCCGTGTTCGTCCATACTCCGCGCGGCCTTATAGCCGTCCTCAAACGGCCGACGCTTGGGCGTGCCCAGAATGCCGACGATGTAGTCGTTCTGCCAGCGCTGCAAGCCGTCGGCGACCTCGCGACAGGCCTGCTCTTTTGAGTCGGACAGGTGGAAGGGCATGACAATCCGCCAGTCGGCCCGGTCGAGCTGTTGGCCGTGCTCGCGGGCCGAGGTCTCGCCAAAGCCCCACTGGGTCGGCAGCGCGGTCAGTCCTTCCTCCAGGTAGGAGGCCAGCGACAGCACGCCAACCCCGTACTTGCCGGCCGTTTTCATACCCGAAGGGGAAATCGACGAGGCCACGGCGACCGGCATCTCGTCTTGCAGCGGCCGCAGCTGCAAGACCGCATCGCGCAGGGTGAACCAGTCGCTCTCAAGCGTAATCGGCTCGTCTTCGCGCAGCAGCCGCAGGACCGCGCCCAGACCCTCGTCCATGCGCTCGCGCTGGGTCATCGGATCAATGCCCAGCATGACCGCGTCGGACGGCAGGGCGCCGGGTCCGACGCCCAGAATGGCCCGCCCCCGGCTCAGGTGATCCAGGTGAACCATGCGCTGGGCAATGTTGAACGGATGGTGGTAGGGCACCGAAATCACCCCGGTTCCGAGCCGGATATGGTGGGTGCGCTCGGCGGCCGCAACCAGAAACATCTCGGGCGAGCCGATCGTTTCCCAGCCGGCGGAGTGATGCTCACCGACCCAGAACTCGTCAAACTGGAGGCGGTCGAGCAGCGCGGCCAACTCCAGGTCGCGCTGGAACTGTAAAGTTGGGTGTTCACCGAGCGGGTGGTGGGGAGCCAGAAAGGCTCCGAAGCGAAGACCTTGACGCATATCTTTCTCCATTTCCGAGTCAAACTTGCCCGGACTGTACCAAAACCGACCCAGGCCAGCCAGGGGCCGTCGTCAAACCGCTCACGGTTCTGAAGATTCTTCGGTCAAGCCGCCCTTTCATCCGCGATTCATTCGGCCGACGCACCCGGCCGCACGGCCTGCTCCGTCTGATGACGGCCACAGTGTCAACTCTGAAAGGGCGGGGACTGTGCCCCAGGAAGAGAGGATTTAGTCAGTAGTAGCGCTGGCGTATCTGAATCGCCTCTTCGACAGCATTCGCTAGGTGTCTTGCGATCCAGGCGTATTTCTCTCGGCTGTTCGCCCCAGCAGGATCATAACATTTCACTATCGAAGACAGCCTGCTCTCCCCTAGTTTCAGCGAGTTAAACGGGTTTCTTCCTTTGTAAGGAAATTGTCCATGACGGTTGAGCAGTCCATGTATATGAATACCGACAACGCCCATGCGGTCATTCCATGATTTAATAATCTCATGTTCGATCCACGGCCGCTCGGCCGTGTCGGTGCCGACCAGAACAACCGTACAGGACCGGCCTTTCATTTGGCGAGCAATCCAGCGTTTAATCGCTGCCGTGCCACCTCTGGTCACGGTCTCCCAGTCGTTATCCCTCGCTGGCTGATTGCCTTCCATTGTACGGATATTGCGAACTTGAGCAGCGCGCCAGTTATCCCGTTCATAGTGGAAGCTGTAGAAGACCCTACGGACCACAGTTGTTGCCTCCCATCCATCTAACTCAGATATGCTACCGCAAGGATCGCCACCAGAACGGCGCCGTGAAACAGGATGAGAGTTACCGAGAAAATGGCCTTCGGCCACGTCTTGGCCTCGAAACCTGTTTTGAACTGCTCAGTCCCCATGGAGAAATCAATACTGTCCTCCGGCTGGACCCGCACCTGATTATAAAGCGCGCGATACAGCCGCTCTTGCCACAGGAAATAGCCGTCTAGTCCCCAAAAGATGAGCGCCGGCAAGAAGGGGATACCGAGCAGCCCTGCACCGGCGTCCGGTTGCCGTCTGGCAGCCAGGGTAAGCAGGGCGGACACGAGTAGGACGCTCCAGCCTTTCACCAGAAAAGAGTTCCCGGCCAAGCGGTTGATTACGCCTTGAATCAGTTCTAAATGCTTCAGCTTTCGTTCATCCATGTCTTCTCCCTTCTCAGGATTCGATAGACGGGAGCACGGTGAGGATTCCCAACACTTCGTCTGATAAAGACCTATCTGTCAACCTTGGGAGAGGGCGAGATGTATGTCCACATAGCAAGCGCCCTTTGGCGCGGCGATCTCTGCCCGGACACGGGAAACGGTCAGCCTGCCTCCTGTATCCCATCGGGGGATAAGTGGCCGGGTGCAGACGGTAGCCGAGACCCCGACCTTCTCCCGTCAGGCCGACAAACTCT
>WTHE01000411.1:1808-6115 GCA_011523315.1 Candidatus Binatota bacterium | reverse complement strand
GTGCAGATCGCGCCGTACCGGCACGATCTGCACCCGTCCGCGTGACACGGGGTCCACATCCTCCCAGACCCCACCGGCCGGCTGCTTGGCACGCGCCCGGTTGATGTGGATGGGATGTTCGGATTTCATACGCCGTGCGGCCGGCTCAATGACTGTGTTGGCTGCGGCAATGATGTGGGCCGTGGAGCGGTAATTGTCCGTCAGATAGACGGGCTTGGCCCGATAGTCCGCCTCAAAACGCTTGATGAACTCGACCGACGCGCCGTCGAAAGCGTAGATGTTCTGATCGTCGTCGCCCACGGCGAACAGGCTGAGCTTATCGTCCTCGTCGGCCAGGGTGCGGCCGGCCAGGGCCGAGATCAAGTCGTACTGCTCCGAACCGATGTCCTGGTATTCGTCCACGAGTATCCAGCGGAAACCTGCCAGCAGACGTGTCCGCTGCTCATCGGCGTCGTCCGGCGGCAGTCCCGCTCCCCGCAGCAGGGCCACAGCCTGTCGGAGTATGTCGCGGAAGGCGTCGTCCAGCCGCTCCGCGCGGCCGCTGAAGCTGGCGCCCACCAGCCGCATGGCAAAGCCGTGACAGGTCAGGACAGTCACGCCACGGGCGTCGTCGCCGACCAGCTCCGTCAGGCGACGGCGAATTTCGACTGCGGCGTGGCGGTTATAGGCCAGAGCCAGGACACCACGGGGATTGACCCGCCGCACGCGCAGCAGATAGGCGATCCGGTGTACCAGCACCCGTGTCTTGCCGGACCCGGGGCCGGCCAGCACCAACACGTTTGTCTGTTCTCGCTCGTCGGCGACAATGCGCTGCTGGACAGGATTCTTCAGCCCTTCCACAATCGACCGCCACGATTCGGGTGTGGTCTGGCGAGCAATTTCTCTGTCACGGTCGGGCAGCCAGCGGCGCAAGAAGTCCTGCTGCTTCAGGCTGAAATAGTCCACAACCAGCACCAGCGCATCGGTCATGGTCTGCAAGCCACGCTGGACATACTCCGCCATCACATGAATCTGAAGAACCTGGTCAGCGTAATGGAGCTTGAGCGGCATGAAGTCGGAGTTGGTGAAGCGGTGCTGTTGCTGGCTCAGCTGGATGGACATGGCCGGACGGAAGACCGCCAGCCCCTTGTTCAGGCGAATGACTTCCTGTTCGTGCAGCCACAGCAGGGCGCGGTCCAGCACCTTTTCGGGGTTCTTGATCGTAGCCTTCAACTCGGGGGCGGACCGGATGGCATTCGACAGCTTGCCGAGCGTTGTTTCGGCCAACAGGTCGGCGCCTCGACTGCCTGCGGGCAGGCTGTCGAGCAGATGTTGCAGCAGAGTTTGTGCCGCAGCGGGCCGTCGCTCGGCAGTCTCGATCAGGGCTGTCCACTCACGCTGGAGCGTCACCTGGAGTGCCTCTGGACCCAGGCTGCGCAAACCCAGGCTGCCCCTGCCGCCTGCTTCGTCGCGTCCGTCCATGGCCAGGCCGCGCAGAATTCGCACCACGCGTTCCGGTAGGGCGGAGGCGTGGCCGGCATCCTTGAGCCTTTGGGTGGCAACCCGCAGGTGCAGCGTCGAGGTGTCGCCTTTGCTCATGTCTGGGGCGGCTTCCTGCAGGGCGTCAATCAGCGCGCGCTCCAGATCCGCAGCCTCGTCAAAGCGTTTTGTTGACGCACGCTGTACGCCCGCATGCACGAAGGCGGTCAGCGCCGTGTCGTTGTTGGCAATGCCCAGCCGTTCCAGGTCGTACAGGGCACGACGCACTTGTTCCGCAGGCAAGCCGGAGACGGCCATCAATTCGTCGGTGGAGATGCCTTCGTCGGAGTCGGCGTCAATCAAAATCTCGGTCATGGCCAACAGCCGCTGACGATAGTCGGTCGCAACGCCGGCCCTGGCCAGCCTGGCTTGGGCTTCTTCCACTGAGTTGACCCGCAGGGAGGACGGAAACACCTGCACGCGGTTCTCCTCGCGGGTCAACAGTTCGGCCTCCTCCAGCCAGGAGATGGCAGTGCGCACACGCGTATCGTCGGTTGCAGTGTCGCGCTCGAATGCGGCGTCCTCGTCCTCGCCAAGGATCTCTCCCACGGTGGCGACGATCTGGCCTTTCATGCGCTTCTTGCGGTCCAGGTTGTGCAGCGCCCTGAGGATGGCGTGGATTTCGCGCCGGGTCAGACGCGAGCGGGCCGACATGCCGAACTGCCGCTCTACGTCGTCCGTCGTGTAGAGCAGGATGCAACGGGCTGTTCCTCGGTCACGTCCGGCCCGGCCCGCTTCCTGGACGTAGTTTTCCAGCGAACCGGGGATATCGGCGTGAATGACCAGCCGCACATCCGGCTTGTCGATGCCCATGCCAAAGGCGTTGGTGGCGACGATCACCCGGAGATCACCGCCGATGAAGCGCTGCTGCACATCCTTTTTGATCTCTGGTGACAGGCCGGCGTGGAAGTGGGCTGCGGCAACATTCTTGGCGGACAGATATTGGGCGATATCTTCGGTTTGGCGGCGCGTGGCGCAGTATACGATGACGCCGCCGGGTATGTCCGGCGGCAGGTTCGCGGTCAGGACTTGATGGATATGGGCGAATTTCTCACCGCCCGTTGTCGGCACAACCTCAAATTCCAGGTTGGTCCGTTGGGCGCCGCCGTCAAAGACGATCAGATCAACACCGAGCCGGTCATGGAAGTGGGCACAGATATCGTCCCGCACATCGGGCTTGGCGGTCGCCGTCAGACACACGATCTGTCCGTCGGGCGTCTTCTCGCGGATGAAGCGTGCCACATAGCGGTAGTCGGGCCGGAAGTCATGGCCCCAACGTGACAGGCAATGCGCCTCGTCCAGCACCCAGGTGCCGATCTCGCGCTGGTCGAGGACTCGGCGCACGGCACGGCTGCGCAGCTGCTCGGGCGAGACGAGAAGGATGCTGGCGTCACCCAGGCGCACCCGGTCCAGCGCATCGGCTCGCTCGGGCATGGACAACATGCCGTTGATGGTCACGCAGGAGCCGATGCCCCGCGCTTCCAGGCCGGCCACCTGGTCTGCCATGAGCGCCACCAGCGGCGAGATGACGACCGTCAGCGCGCCGGTCTTGTCGTACCGGGACAGAGCCGGGATCTGATAGCACAGAGATTTGCCGGTGCCCGTCGGCAAAATGCCCAGCATATGCTGGCCGGCCATGACCGCCTCAACGATGGACTGCTGCATGGGCTGGCCTCTGTCGTCTGTCGGCTCTGGACGGAAGTCCGCAAAATCAAACCAGCGCTTCAGTTCCTTGCGGGCGTCGTGCCGTTCGCGGCACCAGGTACAGGCGGTGCTGTCGCAGGCTGTGTCCCGCAGGCGGCGCACGAGCCGGCCGGCTTCCGGAAACTGGTGCCGAACCCAGGGGGGCATGACCGAGTTGCCACCAGCCACAGACAGCCAGGCCAGCGCATAGGCCAGCTCCCAGCCCCTGCTCGTGACATCGGCCAGGACTTCTTGCAGTACCGCACGGCTCTGGATGAGGCAGGTCGTATCTGCGAGCCGGGCACGGATAGCCGCGTCCGCATCAGCCTGGGACGGTCGGGCCGCCTGTCGCACGGATGCAAAAAAAGCGTCGAAGCCGGCCCGGGTGGCTCCCGTGCCGGCCAGCCAGTGCCAGGCCGTCAGTAAGTCGGGGGCGGTTTCACGTAGCGCCTTGTGCTGATCTTTCAACACCTGTAAGGAGAGCCGGGCGTCCAGTTCCGGGTCGTTGGCGCGCCCGCGCTTGAGCTGCCCATCCTGATAGTGCTTGACCAGATGGTGATAGGGATGGCGGGGGAAAGCCAGGGGATTAAGCCACAAGGTATCCACCGCCGGTAAGCGCAGGAGCCGCAGATCGGGCTTTGCCGCAGCCAGATGGGGCAGGTCGAAGGCAATCAGGTTATGGCCCAGCACATAATCTGCGCCTTCGGCAAAGGTGTCCAAAGATGCCAGAGCCGCCTCCAGCCTGCTTCCATGAAATGTGTAGGGCTCGCCGCTCCGCGACCGCACCGCGCCAAAGGCATGGATGCGATTGTCATGCCGTCCGACCTCAAGGTCTATGGCGAGATAATCAGCGGAAAAGTGGTCGGTGTCCGGGCCAGAGTTTGTATTCCGGGCGCTCATTTCTCCTGTGAAGCGGTCAACAAAGGATTTGAAGCGATCAACAAGAGATTGTGAGGCCATACGATCAGGACGATCTTTTGGGAGGCGGCCGTGACGTGGCGGGCCCGGATTCGCTCAGAAGCTTTCCGGCGTGCAGGGTAATTCGGATTTCATACCGCCGTGGATAAAGGCCGGGGGAGAGCCCCCCGGCCGTGTCTTGTGTGCGG
>WTHE01000411.1:0-1708 GCA_011523315.1 Candidatus Binatota bacterium | reverse complement strand
ATACCGCCGTGGATAAAGGCCGGGGGAGAGCCCCCCGGCCGTGTCTTGTGTGCGGGACGTAGGCCCTAGCCGTCCCTCTCGGGCTGGACCTCAGGCCAGGCCGTAGACGCGGGCGGCCGTGTCGCGCACGATCTTGCGCAGATCGTCTTCCGGCAGATTGCCCAGCTTCTTCGCCACGATCTCGTGGGAGCGGGGGAAGGTGGCGGCGGTATGGGGATAGTCGGACGACCACATGGTGTTGTCCGGTCCGTAGCGGTGCAGCGAATCGACGAATACCGGGTCGGCGATAAAGGTGGCGTAGACCTGGCGCTTGATGTAATTGCTGGCCCGCATGGACAGCTTCATATCGCCCAGCGAACCCAGGCGATGCTGGACCGTATCGAGCCGATACATGAAGTACGGCATCCAACCGACATCATTTTCGGCCGAGACGATCTTCAGCCTGGGGAATTTCTCCAGCACCCCGCCGTACACCAGGACCGAAATCGAGCGCTCAATCTGATGGTGCAGGTTGGCCAGCGACAGCAAAAAGGAGTTGCCGCTCGTCGGGTTTGCTCCGGTGCCGCTGCGAGCGGTCAGAATATGCAGTGACAGCGGCATGTTGAGGTCCTGGGCGGCAGCCCAGAACGGCTCGTAGTCGGGATGGCTGTAGGGACGGTCGCCGGGCGGCTCGGCCCAGATCATCGCTCCCCGCATCCCCCGCGCGGCAACCCGTTCGAGTTCGGCCACGGCCGAGGGGATATCTTCGAGGGTGATCAGACCCAGCGGAATCAGCCGCTTCGGATCGTAGCTGCAATACTCGGTCGCCCAGTCGTTAAACGCCCTGAAGCACGAAAAGCGCAGCTCGGCGTCGTCCAGCCCGAACAGCGGCATGCCCATCGAGGTATAGATCACCTCGGCGTCCACCCCGTCGCGGTCTTGATCGGCGATCCGATAGGCCGGGTCCCAGACACTCTTGGGGGCTTGGTCGAAGCCCTTCTTGTTGTGCTCCTTGAGTTCACCCGAGGGCACGCCGGCGCCAAAGAATCCGGCCACCGCCATGGGGGTGATGTTCTCACACACAAACCACTCGCCCTGACGGCCGTCCAGCCCGACTACCGTTTTGGGCGCGCGGTCACGAAACTTGTGGTCGATCCGCTCGGCCCACATCGTGGGCGGCTCCACAAAATGCGAATCCGCCGAGATCAGATTATAGTCTGCCATGCTGCATTCCTCCTCGCTGTTCTTGGCTTGAGTTCCCCGCTGTTGTACGCGATATCGCCGCGCTTTTCCAGGTCCGTCGCTTCCCCGCCGGGTCTGGCCTGTGGTATAGCACGCCCAAGGAACACGACACACGGGAGGATACGGTCATGCGCGTTGCAGTCGGCGGCTACCTGGTTGCGGTCAATACCTTTGTCGAACAGCGGATGGGGCTGGAGTTGTTTCAAAAGTCAGTCGTTGCCGGCGATGCCCTGCTCAATGCGGGCAGCGGGGACAGCGCCATCTACGGCTTTCTGGAGGGCGCCCGGCATCGCCAGTGGGACGCTGTGCCGCTCCAGTTCATGTTTCCGGGGGTCGGCGGCAAAGCCACCCGCGACGCCCACGAGTGGGCCAAAGACAGTTTCCTCAAGCAGCTGCGCCAGGCCGGCCCGGTCGACGGCATCTTCATTCAGCTCCACGGCACGGGCGCGGCCGAGCACCTCGACGACTGTGAGGGCGATCTGCTGGC
>WTHE01000519.1 GCA_011523315.1 Candidatus Binatota bacterium | reverse complement strand
TCGATTACGAGGAGAGCCTCACGCGCTATACTCGCCTGGCTCCGGCCACGCGCGAACGGCTGCGCACCGAGTTCGGCCTGTCCCGGCAGCAGATCGAGCGCGAGCTGCTGATCGCCCGCGGTCTGGCCGACAGGCACGGCAGCGGACACGGTGACGTGGCTTTTCGGGCGCGGGTGCTGGACGGCTTTTACCCCTACCGGCGCGGCACCCCGCTGACCGGGACCATCACGCCGGGGCTGCGCATCTCGGCCGACAACTGGCAGGCGGCCCAGGGTCTGCTCCCGCCCCAGCTGCTGCGCCATGTCAGCGACGGAGACTTCTCCATCGTGGTCCAGGAGACGACCGACCTGCCGCCCAGCGCCGCCTATATCGTGGCCACCCTGGGCGCTGGCGATCAGGTCCGACTCGGGGACGACGGCGCCGAGCTTGCGGCCTATCGGGCCGGCCTGCCCTTTGCCGCGCTGAGCGAGACCGACCCCCAGGCCGGGCTCAAAGTTGCCTGGAACATCCGCTACCGGGACAGCGCCGACCGCATCGAACAGTGGACCGACACGGTGTCGCGCGACAGCCAGGGCCAGACCCAGTACACCTTTTCCAGCCACTCGGCCCAAGCCTTCGGCATGTACCGGGCCAGAGAAGAGTATAACGTCGCGGACTGGCAGAGCAGCGGGATTGTGGCCAAAGAGTACGTGCAGCTGCTCAGCTTTCCCTTTGACCAGACCTCGGCTCCGGCCGGCCACGCCATGGGCTTTTTGCGCCATCGCTACCAGACCGACCGGCGTCCCATCGGCCAGTGGATGACCGCGCCCAACAGCGGACAGTTCAGAACCGTCGGCCACAACCCCGAAGCCTCGGCCCTGGGCTTCACCATGATTGCCGAGGATGTGGTCGGCGAACAGATCCCGACCTTTGACTGGCGCCTGGTGGCCCGCCGGCTGGCCCTGGTGCCGGGCTTTGTACGGGGTCGGACGGCGCGCTTCGGGGGAAGCGGCGGGGGCTATCCGACCGACCCCTGGGAGCTGCGCCAGGTCTATGTGCTGGAAACCCTGCCGCGCAGTCCCAAGCATCCCTACAGCCGCCGGGTGCTGTACGTGGACCAGCAGACTGCGGCTCCGCTGTACGCCCTCATGTTTGACGCCGAGGGCAGGCATTGGCGGACCCTGCTGTACAGCTACGGCCACCCGCGCTACGCCCAGGACAATTCCAACATCGAGGTGCCGATTCTGCTCGGCCGCTCGTGGATCGATCACCAGACCGAGCGCACCACGGTCTCAAGCGTGAACAGGTCGCGCTATAACCACGACCTGTCACTGGAGTTGTTCAGCTTCAGCCGGCTGATGCAGCGCGGCAAGTAGGTCTCGCAACGACCGGCGGGCCGACGCCCGCCCGAGACCTCAGCTGCTGAACGAATAGCCGGTCGGCCGCAGGATTTTGTTGGAGACCTTCGCCACCAGCGGGCCGTTTTCCTCCGACGCGGCCCGTGCCCGCTGCCAGTCAGGATCCTTCATGAATGCCTTCCAGCTCTGTTCCCGGTCGCCCAGACTGGGGTAGCCGAGCATGTAGACCAGCCGATTGCTGGTGCCAACGGCTTCGGTCCAGTAGCCGATATTCTCGATACCGTGCTTCTCGAACAGACCCAGGGTATGGTTGGCGAAGCGGTTGTGGAGGTCGGGCAGGCGGCCCGGCACCGCGTCGTAAATGCGCCACTCCTGGACCTTTGTCTTGAGCTGGGGGACAGGCGAGTAGGGGGTCGGTAACAGCATCGTGTTGTGGACTTGGGCGACAATGGTGCCTTCCTGCTCCGTCTCTTCCGCCACCTGCCGCTGCCAGGCCGGGTCTGATGCAAACGCGGCCAGTTTCTGCTGTCTTTCCTCAAAGGTTTCATACATCCACATGTAGGTGACCTGGAGGCTGGTGCCAAACTCCTCGGTCCAGAATCCCAGCACGCCCAGTCCATGCTTGTGGAATAAGTCCGCCGCAACTTTGAGGTGGGTGTTGAGTACCGGCAGCTTGCCCGGCATTGCTTCGTAGGTCCGCCATTCGTAGATCATCCGGATACCTCCTCTGTGATGAGAATAGTCTGGCCTGGGAGGGACGGCAGCCAGATAGGGTCACAGGCGGCGTGGTCAGAAGCCTTCTTCGCGCTGAATGAAGCGCATCCCAGCCCCGGCTTGTGAGTGTCCCAGATCAACCTTTCCCAAGGGCTCAAGCGTCTCGGCATCAAAGATGGACACCGTACTCCAGTTCCCGCCACAGTAGATCTTCTTTCCCTCGGGATGCAAAAAACTGGCAAAGTGGCTACTGGTCTCAAACTCCGCCACTTTCTCCATTTGGCGGGTCTTGATATCGATCTTCCACAGCTTGTCCCAGCCCAGATAGGCTTTGTTGGTCTTGGCCGCGATGACGCCGTGGGCCGTGTACCACTCGGCCGCAAAGGGATAGAGTTCAAACACCTGTAGCTCGGGCGCCGCCTGCTTCAGGTCGAGAGAGGCCACGCCAACGGTCGTATTGTGGGTGATCGTGTCCGTCATGCCGACGGCAAAAGAGGCAACATAGTCGTTTTCCTGGTATGCGCTCCATACCGGTAAACCCTCAAGCCGGCCCGCCCCAGTCAGTTGCCAGTTGGCCATCGGAATCGTGTCCACGACCTGCCCGGTTTCCGGGTCGAGGACGGTGATGTCCCGGCTGATGCTGAAGGCGTACAGCCTTTTCCCGTCCTGAGATACCGCCAGAGCCATCACCTGTCGGGGCGCGGGAAAAACCTGCTTGACCGTATTCGTCTCCAAATCAACAACCCGAATGCGGGTCTCAAGCATCTCGTATTTGCCGAGATCTTTCTTGAGCGGCATCTCGTGAATATACAGCCGGTCCCCGTCCGGGCTCACATCGACCGCCATCGTTCTGACCAGCTCGTTGTCGTTCGACAGGTTGAAGCGCAGCACCTCCCGGCCCTCGTCCAGATCGACCACGGCCACACTCTGATTGAGGTCGGTCACCACGTAGGCGAACTGGGGGCGAGCCGGGTTGGGGGCCACGGTCGAGATTGGCCCTCGTCCTTCCAGAGGAATGGTTTTGACCACCTGGTCCGTGTCGGCATCAATGATGTAGACGGTGTTTGGCAGAGCCGCGGTCAGGATATACCACTTGGCCCACACCAGCCCGGGGAGACACAGCACAAGAACGCAGGCGCTCACACCCAACCACAGCCAGTGTCTGTCCATGCTGCGCATCGCTCCCTCCTCGTGTCGGCAGCTATTTTGTTTCGGGGAAGACGACCTCGAGGTTGCGCCAGTCCTCCGCATTCACCCCGGAACAGGCCTTGGCCCACTCTGGATAATTCTGCAAGCTGTCGGGCACCTGGGCCGGCCACCAGCACGCGTTGGCACAGCCCAGCAGATCAGCCTCGATCGGGGCGCACATGCCGTTCGTACCGCCCCACGGGTTGGCCTCCCAGCCGGGGTTGAAGATCGTCGTGCAGCCCATGGGCTGAGCCAGACCGACGACATCGTCCTGCGGGGCGGGACTCTGAGCTGCGGTTTCAACCTGTTGGGCTTTGTGGTTCGCCGCCTTAAGATGTTTCATGACTGTCTCCTTGGTCGCCGTCTAGCACATCCGTTTGTGGAATACCAGGATTTGTCCTCACTCGATTGGCTGAAAGTTGAACTTGGCCGGCATCACCAGCAGATGCGCGCGGGCGCCCAGCGGCCGCTTTGCGCCCTCGGGCTGGTACCAGGCTTCGACCCACACGTCTCCGACATTGCCGGCCGATAAGCGCCGCTGTGGATTCGGGCCGTCCTCGGCGGGCGTAAACAGGCCGTGCGCATCCACCGCTCCGACAAATCGGACATCGTCGTCGTTGATCCGCTTGACGTATTCTTCGAGCTGCCAGCGGACCGGACTCACCCGGTCGAGCCTGACATCGTCCGCCGTGCCTTTCCGCCCGTCCGGGCCGTTCAGATAGCCGAAGACCTCAAACTGCTGAAAAACCTTTGGGGTGCGAATGCCCCCCGGACGGGAGAACGCCTGTTCCGGGGAGAGGCGAATGTAATCAACGCTCTGGTATAGCGTCAGCGGCAACTCGCCCGCGACGCCTTGGATGCTGACCTGGCGCCGCCCGACCGGGGCGTCGGCATCGAGCCTGGCCTCGACCACCAGGCTATCGGCGTCCGGCCTGCTGAGCGACTGGATCTGCACGCCCTGGCCCAAGGAGATGGCGGTGGCGGTAAGCTCTGCGGGCAGGTTCATGCCGAACAGCCGCAGCGTGTGCGTTTTGCCCGTTTGCAGGGCGGTCGGAATAACGCTGAGCAGCCTGGCTTGGCCGGCATTCCGGTACAGCGTCTCGTCCATCCCCAGGTCGCCGATATCGGTCAGCAGGCGTCTGCCGCGTATGACCGTGCCGTCCTCGTTGGCGAAAAAGATCTCGCGCTGGGTTTTCTCGCCGTCAATTTTCTCACCGTTGACCTGGGCAACGCCTCTCCACTGAAAGCCGGTATACACCACGGCCGTGGTCTTCCCGTACAGACTCGACCCATCCGCAAACGTGTAGGAGAAGTCCCCTTCGTAGGTATCATCGCCGTGGGCGGTCACCGTCATGCGACCGGTGTAGTCTCCACCCTGGCCGGGGTCGTGGCCGACCACGTTCCAGACCCCGGCATAATTCGGCTTTGGCGCGGCCCGCCATTGCGTCCAGGCCTCGGAAACAAACGGGTAGGCATCGGTCAGGTAGGGCACGGTTTCTTTCTTCACCACCTCATACCAGAAGTCGTCCAGCAGCCCGGTCGAAGCCGTCTGGTTTTCTATATTCGGCAGCAGGGCGGCGGTCAGGTCCGGCAGCTCGTTCCAGGACGCCGGGGTGCGACGCTGCAGCGCGATGCGGGCGTACGAATGGCACGAGGCACAGGCTCCCTGGACGGACTTCGGAACGTTTTGTTCTATGGTGTTGTTCCGCCGCTCAAGGGCATAGCGAAACGGCTCGACCTCTGACGGGGCGAGACCGTACTGATCGCTGAGATATTTGATCAGGGTTCTGGCTTCGCCGGGTTGCAGCCGTGCCCCGTGGGAACGCACCATGCGGTAGATGTTCATCTGCCAGCCTTCGGGGGTCTTGCGCTGAGATTCGATTGAGGCCAGACGGCCACCCTCTTCGTGCGGCGGATGACAGCCGGAACAACGGTTCTCAAGCACGGCCGGTCCGGTCGTTTCCTGCGCCCAGCCGAGCCGATGTCCGAGCGTCACGAGCAGGACAATCCCGACCAGCCCGGCAGACACGACACCACGCCTACTCCATACGCTGCTCATGCTCACTCCAATCTGCGCCCACGGGCACCCGAGTCCACAATCCTGACGAGGTTTTGAGAAGCCCCTGACCCGCTCTATAGGCGCTTCACCACAGCGATGTCAATCGAAAGTTTTTCCACTCCCACGGCCCTCCGCCTGCCCGCGAGCCTATGCGGACAGGGATGTCATCTGCTAACAACAGGGGAGCCAAGGAGGGACGTATGAAAAAGACAAGCCGCCTGCAAGAGCTGTTTCAGCAAGAGCAGATTTTTGTGATCGCCGGAGGGGGATGTGCGCTGCACGCCAAGATGGTCGAGGCGTGTGGCTTTGAGTGCGCCTATATGTCGGGCGCCCTGACCGCCGCCCATGTCCTGGGTCTGCCCGACGCGGGGCTAATCACGATGACCGAGATGGTCCAGAACGCCGGGCGGATGGCTAGCGCCACCTGCCTGCCTCTCATCTCGGACTCCGACCAGGGCTTCGGCAATGCGGTCAACGTGCGCCGTACCGTCCAGTCCTTTATCCAGGCCGGGGTGGCCGGCATTCACATCGAGGACCAACCCTTCCCCAAGCGCTGCGGCTTTGTCAAAGGCAAGGAAATCATTCCGCTGGAGGAGGCGGTCGGGAAGTACAGGGCGGCGGTCGAGGCCAAGCAAGAGCTGGATCCCGACTTCGTGATCATCGCCCGGTGCGATGCCCGCACCGCTGTGGGCGGCGGCTTGGAAGAGGCCCTGACCCGGATGAAAGCCTTCAAGCGGGCGGGCGTGGATGTGGTCTACTTTGAGGCACCGCAGTCCTTGGAGGAAGTGAAAATCGTGCGCCAGGAGATCGAAGGCCCGCTG
>WTHE01000641.1 GCA_011523315.1 Candidatus Binatota bacterium | reverse complement strand
CCCACTACCTCGCGCATGCTGGCTATGGCTCAAGATAGCGTGAAACTGCTCTAGCCGCTGCGGGGGTGCTGGCGCGGGCTACGCGCTATGCGGGAGTGCCCCATGCCTTCCTGTACACTCCTCCCTCTCTGAGCCGCAAGGCAGACAGCGCCCTGGACGAGGCGGCGGCTGCCCTGCGCGGCGCATTTGACGCGGGACGCTGACTGTGTAGGCGAGCAGGAACAGGTTTCACATCTGTCTGGGCGGGTTTCAAACCCGTTCCTACTCCAGCACCTCGGCGCTCACCAGCTCGGTGATCTTTTCCTCGCTGTAGCCCAGGATTTTTTCCAGCACATACTGGTTTTCGCGGCCCAGGGTGGCCGCCGCGCCACCGACCTGAGCCGGGGTGCGGGACAGTTTGAAGCGCGATCCCTCGACTGTGGTCGTGCCGTGCTGGGGGTGCTCCAGGTCAACAAAGTGTTCGCGGTGGAGCAGCTGAGGGTCCTGGTACAGCTGGTGCATGGTCCGCACCGCGCTGGCCGGCACCCTGTCCTGCTGGAGTCGGGATTCGGCCCCGAACGCGTCGTGACGGCTCGTCCAGGCCGAGATGGCGGCGTCGATTTCGTCTCCATGGGCGCGCCGTCCCTCGACAGTGGCAAAACGCTCGTCGCTGGCCCACTCGGGTCGCTCAATGACCCGGCACAGGGCCTGCCACTGAGCCTCGGTCTGGGTCGCGACGGCGATCCAGGCGTCGTTGCCGGCCGCCGGATAGACGCCGTGGGGGGTATAGTTGCGGTCGTCGTTGCCGGCCCGGCTCTGGACTGTGCCGTTGGCGGTGTAGTCGAGCAGGGCCGGAGCCATGAAGTGGAGCGAGGCCTCGGCCTGCGACAGATCGATATGCTGGCCCTGGCCGGTCCGGCGCTTGTACTCCAGGGCGGTCAGAATCGCCGCCGCGTTGTACCACGGGGCAATATAATCCGTATACGCCCCAAACGGCCCGGCCGGCGCGCGGTCGGGCCAACCCGTCGGATCAAAAAAGCCGGAGATGGCGGCCGCCAGATTGCCGAAGCCGGCGAACTTGGCCAGCGGGCCGGTCTGACCCATCAGGCAGGTGCTGAGCATGATGATATCCGGCTTGACCTGGCGCAGGGCCGCATAATCAAGCCCCCAGGCTTTCATCGCCCGAGGGGAGAACGACTCGGTCACCACGTCAGCCCAGCGCACCAGATCCAGAATCACCTCTTTGGACTGGGCCTTGGACATGTTCAGGGTGACGGGCAGCTTGCCGGTGTTCATATTGTAGAACAGGCCCGAACTCTCCGGGCCGGGTTGACCGTCGTGGAAGGGACCGACCATGCGGACCGCGTCGAAGCGGGTGGTGGACTCGACCCGGACGATGGTTGCCCCGTAATCGGCCAGAATCCGGGTTGAGCCCGGACCGGCCATCGCCCACATGAAATCAAGCACTTTGACATCTGCCAGCGGCCGTTCGTTTTCCATCAGATGACCCCCTTGGTCTGGAGTTGGTCGAGTTGGGCCGGGCTCAGACCCAGTTCCTGCCCATAGACCTCATGGTTATGCTCCCCGAGTCGGGGCGGACGGCGTCGATAGGTGATCGGAGCAGCGCTGAACTTGGCAAACGGACCGGGATAGCGGATCGCCCGGCCGAGTTGGCCGTGGTCGACCGAGGTCCAATAGTCGCGCGAGGCCAGCTGTTCGCTATTGATGACCTCGTCCAGGGTGGTGACCGGGGCGACCAGCAGGCTCCGGTCGAGCGCGCCCTGCAACAGCTCGGCCTTGGTCTTGGTGAGGGTGAAGTCCTCGACGATTTGGGTCAGCCGCTTGTAGTCCTCAATGGCCTCCGGGCCGCTGAACAGATAGCCGCCGTAGGCCACCCAGTCGGTCTGCTGGGTCGCCTCGTCGCACATGCCCTCTTCATAGATCCAGTCCATCAGGCGCTTGGTGAAGTGGGCAAAGGCCGAGCCGAACAGATAGGTGATGGCCACATGACCGTCTTTGGCCGGCCATACCAGACGAATAGGCAGGGGGCCGATTTTCGTGCCGCCGGACATGCGGCTGATCTCGGCGTCGCTGAGCGGACCGGCCAGAATACTGGACTGGGTGGCCTGGGCCACCGCCTGTTGGGCCGAGATGTCGATGTGCTGGCCCTGGCCCGAGCGGTGGCGTTCGTGCGAGGCGATCAGCGCGGCCACCGCTGCCCCGGCGCTGGCGTGCAAATAGCCCTGGGGTACGCTGACCCGCACCGGCGGACGGTCGTCGTCACCGGTCAGGATCAGGGGACCGCCGGAGGCCAGGATGACCAGATCGCTGTCGGCATGGCTGGCCTTGGGGCCGTTCTGGCCAAAGGGGGTGATCGAGACATAGATCAGGCCGGGGTTGTCGGCAGCCAGATCCTCATAGCCCAGCCCCAGTTCGGCCAGCGTACCGGGCAGTTCCGACTCGACCAGAAAATGGGCGCTGGCGACCAGACGGCGCAGCAGCTGTTTGCCCTCGGGGTGAGCGATATCGAGGCTGATGGCCCGCTTGTTGCGGTTATAGGCCCACCACACCAGTGAGCCCTCGGCGTCGGATTCGTTCTGAAAGAAGGGTGCCATCCGCCGGGCCGAGGAGCCGCCCGGTGGCTCAAGCTTGATGACATCGGCGCCCAGATCGCCCAGAATCTGCCCGCACAACAGGCCGCGCTCGTTGGTCAGGTCAAGGACGCGGTAGTGATCCAGCATAGCCGTCCTCCCGTCGGTGGTGTGCCATGTATAGCTGGCCGTGCGGCGGCTGAAAATCCCCCACTGTGGCTGGCGCGATACGGCGGTATCGGCTACCCATACCAGACATGCACTGCCCGCGCTGCCGCACCAAGATGCAGGTCCAGGCCCACCGGCCGCACAAGCACGAGAAGTGGCGCTGCCCGCGTTGCGGAGCGGTGCGCAGGAAACCGGCCGCCTACCGCCGCAAGAGGCGCAAGGACGACCGAGACTAGACCGGTACGGACAAAAAGCCGTTTTTCGGCGCGTCTTATGCCTTAGGAGGCAGACCCTTCCAGCTGCAACTGCGCGCGTAAATCCCGGCGGACTCCATAGAGCGGAATGCCACCTGGGGTCAAGGATGACTGGACAAAGAGATCCCGATGCGCCTGGACATAGGACTGTACCGTGGCCGGAGATAAGCCGGTGTATCTGGCAATGCCTCCAGGCGTGCGCCACAGGGAATGAGGGCCACGAAAGGCACCGACGATCTGTGCGCCAATAGGGTCGTCAAAGGGCTGCTCCATAGGTGATACTCCGTTCAAGACTCACGGTTGGTAAGACACTCGGGTTTAATCCGCTCGGCGAGCACATCCTCAATCGCATCCTGAAACCCGTCGCTGTTGATGAACTCCTTCAGGGTCGTCACTTCCTCGTAGAGATTACGGGGGCGCCAAATCGTGATCACCGCAACTACTGAGATCACGACCAGAAACAAGAATGCCATCAGAAGAATTGAGTAAAACTGCTGGTTTGCAGTGAGCTGAGACTGGCTGACAACCAAGCCGATAGTGCCCTCAATAACCAGCAACGCCAAGGCAAAAAAGATCAGCGGATTGCGGACTTGTGCCAGTACCCCGGTTCGATTCTGTTCCTCCGGCATCAGTCCCCCTCCTGTTGCCATCCTGAAGCATACATACTAGCGGCTCTGAGAGTAAGCGGATAGGCGTCCCGGCTCCAGATGAAAACACTGTGTCAGGAATAAGTCGGATTTGCCAGAAGCTATTGACCACCGGACGCGTTGCGTTGGGCAGTGATATAGGCGGACATCAAACCCGGAATATCCAACGGCGCTTCGGTCTCCCGAATCTTGTCGCCGGGTCCCAGAATCCGGTCTGAGCCGCCCAGGGACAGAGACACGTACAGGCCGCCGAGCAGACCGCGGGTTTTGATCGAGGCGATCGTGTCTTCCTGGAGGGCGATATCCCGGCGGACCAGGAGGCTGACCCGGGCGCGGTTGCCAACGCGCCAGACGGCGTTGACCCGGCCGACGGCAATACCGGCCACCTCAACCACCGCACCGGGTTCCAGCCCGCTGGCGTTGGTGAAATCGGCGTACAGCTGATAGCGCTGGCCCAGGTCGAGGTTGGCCTCGCCCAACACGGTGAACAGGTAGACCAGAGCGGTCGTGCCGATGAGCAGGAAGCCGACGACGCTGGCCGTCAGTCCGAAGGTGCGCATAGCTGTGGAGTCTAGCAGACTGGGCGCGCTTGCCCAAGTCTGCACTGGCGGTGAGTGGTGTCTCAGTTTGAAAATAGGTGCCTTGTCTCACCCCCAGCAGTCCGCTCTGACTGCATCAACCACACCGGGGAAATCCCCCTGGGGGATTTCTTGGCAGGATGGTCCTTTTCAAGGGAAGAAATCAAAACTGAGGCACGACCGGGGCGGACTTTTCCTTGACAATGTGGTCCGGGGTTCTCTATTGCATAGGAGACGCTGACACAACACGGAGGCAGCCATGGCATACGACCTCGTGATTCAAAACGGTACGGTGATCGACGGCGCCGGCGCGCCACAGTTCCGGGCCGATGTCGCCGTTGCGGACGGTCGGATTGTAGAGCTTGGAGAGCATCTCGACGGAGCAGCCCAGACCATTGATGCCGGCGGGCTGATGGTCGCCCCCGGCTTTATCGACCCCCACACCCATTACGACGCCCAGATCTGCTGGGACCCCCAGATCAGCTGTTCGGCCTGACACGGCGTGACCAGTGTGGTGATGGGCAACTGCGGCGTTGGCCTTGCCCCGTGCCGGCCGCAGCAGCACGAGGCCCTGGCCTGGGATCTGGTCAACGTCGAGGGCATGTCCTACGACGTGCTGTCCAAGGGCGTTGGCTGGGGCTGGGAGAGTTTCGCCGAATACATGCGGGTGCCGACCCGGAACGGGATCGGGATCAATATGGGCTTTCTCATGGCTCTGACGCCGCTACGCTCCTACGTGATCGGCGAACACGCCCAGGAGCGGGCGGCCACCCCTGACGAAACGGCCCAGATCAGCGCGCTGCTGCGCGAGGGCATGCAGGCCGGTGCGCTCGGCTTCTCGACCACCCTGGCCACCCAGCATGTCGGCTACCAGGGCCGTCCGCTGGCCTGCCGACTGGCCAGCCGCGACGAGCTGGCCAGCTACGCCCACGTCCTGCGAGACCTCGGCTATGGGGCGATTGAGGTTAATCTGGGTGGGGCCGGTTCGTCCATCATTCCCCAGGAACAGCTGGATATGGTTGACTTTCTGCTGACCGAAAGCCAGCGCCCGGTCACCTGGCTGTCGGTCCAGACCCGCAACGATCAGCCCACCGCCCATCGCGAGCTGCTGGACAAGACCGCCGCCCTCATTCGGCGCGGAGCGATTCCCCAGGCCAGCTGCCAGCCGACCGAGATCCAGTTCAACCTGCGCAACCCGTTTATTCTGGGACCGTACGAGGTGTGTCACCAACTGTTTAACCGGCCGGCCGAAGAGCAGGCCACAATTTATGCCGACCCGGCCTTCCGGGCGGCTTTTCGTCGGGCCTACACCAGCAGTCCCAAGGCGTTCAGCGGTCAGTGGCAGCATATTCAGGTGTGTATCGTCGAAAACCCCGAGCACCGCGACTGGTTGGGCAAGACGATTGCCGAGTTAAGCCAGCGCCAGGGCAAAGATCCCCTGGATACCTTTTTTGACTGCGCCTTGGCCGACAGGCTGGGGACCAGCTTTTCCATGGCCGCCCTGAATTTCGATCCCCCGCTGCTACAAGAGGTGGTGACCGATGCGCGGGTGATGATCGGCCTGTCCGACGCCGGGGCGCATGTCGATATGCTGTGCAACACCGGCTACCCGACCTATTTGCTGGGCACCTGGGTGCGCGAGCGGCAGACCATGAGCTGGGAGCGCGCGGTGCAGCGCATCACGTCCGAGCCGGCGCGCTTCTTCGGCCTGCACGAGCGGGGCACGATTGCCTGCGGCAAGGCCGCCGACCTGGTGGTGTTCGATCCGCGCACGGTCGGTGCGGGCGAGAAACAGCTGCTCGAAGATCTGCCGGGCGGGGAGGGCCGCTTTGTCCAGTACGCCGAAGGCATTCAGTCGGTGCTGGTCAACGGCGTGCCGGTCGTGGCCGACGGCCAGGACTGCGGCCGGCACGCCGTTGACCAGCAC
>WTHE01000457.1 GCA_011523315.1 Candidatus Binatota bacterium | reverse complement strand
TGAGAGAGCAGCTGGCTGCGGAGCGCGGGGCTGAGTCGGACATGGATGAAAGTCAAGAAATACAGCAGACCGATCCACGTCACGCCGGCCAGGATATGCAGCCACCGAAACAGCGCCTGGACGAGATCATGGCCATCAACCAGCATGGGCCTGTTGTGTCACACCCGGTCGCGGTGTGACAAGGACCACGTCACCCGTCGGCAAGCGATGCGGGCGGGCTTGGCAGACGTGGTCGAGATGCGTATGCTGAGACAGTCCGTCCCTGGACATCAGGAGGAAACCCATGGCCGAAAGAGGAAGAGGCGCCAGAAAAGACAAAGATTCGCAGCACAAACGCCCCTGTCCAGTGTGTAAAGAAAGCGCTCGGGTTGTCCAGTACGCGGGTTTTGGTTCGAAGAAAGGCTTCTACTGGGCGTGCGAGAGCAAATCGTGCGATTACACCGTTCGGACCCGCTGAGCTGCGCCAGCCCATGACATACCCGGCCCGGGCCGCAGTCCGGGTCGAGGCACCCGATAATACACCCCCTATGCAACGCGTAAACAGTCCCGAATCCGGCGCTCCGTGCGTCTATATCGTCAGTCACGGTCCAGGCTGTCTGGACGGCGTAGCCGCAGCGGTGGCGGTTGCCCGCTACCGGGACGGGGCTCGGCTGATTCCCCGCTTTGCCTCGAATAGCCGCATTGATCAGGTGCTGTGCTCAATCAGCCCGGAGCACACCCCGGCGGGCAGCGAGGTGTGGATCACCGATATTTCGTGGACCGAGGAAGCGACCAACGCCCACCTGCGACAACTCGCGACCAAGGGCGTCAAGCTGTACTGGTTCGACCACCACCGGACGGCTATCGCCCGGCATGCCAGTGGGGCGATTCATGCGCCTTTCACCGACTATGAGCTGAACGAGGCCGTGTCGGGCGCCCGCCTGGTGTACGAATATCTGGAGCGGCAGCTGGACGCCAGCGGCAAAACCAACGAGGCGTTTCGCGCCTTTGCGCCGGTTGTGGCCCAGGCCGATGACAACGACCGGTGGATACACGCCATCCCCGGGTCGCGTGAGCTGGCCTTGACCGTCAGCACCCTGGCCGGCACCGACGACGACAATCTCGACGCCTACCACGCCCTGCTCGATATTGACGCCGACGTCACCTACAGCCCGGCCATGCAGGCGGCCTACGAGCAATCGACCCGCGAGATCAAAGACAGTTTCGCCCTGGCCCAACGCAGCAGAGTCCGGCGGGTGGGGCCGGACGGCAGCAGCTTGGTCTGCGCGGTGTGTGACGGCTATCCGAGCGAAATCGGGGACAGCTGGGGCAAACAGGCGACCAATACCGTCTTTGTCTTCTATGATCGCAAAAACGGGGGGATCAGTTTACGCCGCTCTCCGGACTGCCGGGCTGACCTGTCCAAGCTGGCCCAAATGTTCGGCGGCGGTGGCCACCCTGCGGCTTCCGGCTGTCGGCCGCACGAGCTGCCCGAGTTGATCGCCCACAGCGTCGCCGGGCTGTTCGCCTCGGGTTTGCAGGACTTGCTCAACGCAGACCGCACGGACTCGAACTAGGCCGCACGACCAGCCCGTTTTTTGCGAGCCGGAGCAAGCTCGTAGTCGTAATCAATAATCAGCGGCGCGTGATCGGAAAAGCGCCGGTCTTTATAAATCCACGTCTGGCGAGCCTTGGCCGCCAGGCCAGGGGTGGCAATCTGGTAGTCCAGCCGCCAGCCAACGTTCTTGGCCCAGGCCTGCCCCCGGTTTGACCACCAGGTATACTGCTCGGGTTCGTGATTCAGGCGTCGGAACACATCCACAAAGCCGACCTCGTCAAAGACACCCGTTAGCCACTCCCGTTCCTGGGGCAGAAAACCCGAATTCTTCTGATTCGAGCGCCAGTTTTTCAAATCCTTCTGGGTATGGGCGATGTTCCAATCTCCGCACACCACCACGTGTCTGCGACTGGCCCGCAGCGCGCGCAGCTCGGGAAGGAGGCGGTCCATGAACGCATACTTGGCCGCCTGGCGCTGCTCTGAACTCGACCCCGACGGCAGGTACAGCGAAACCAGGCTCAGCCGGCCAAAATCGGCCCGCAGGTAGCGTCCCTCGGCATCGATATCGGCGTGGCCCCAGCCGCAGCGCAGGGCGTCTGGCGGACGCCGGGCATACACCCCGACTCCGGAATAGCCGCGCTTTTCGGCCGGATGGAAATATCCGCTCAGACCCGGGGGCTGGAGCAGAGCGGGGGACAGATCGGCCTCCTGGGCTTTCAGCTCCTGGACACACACCAGGTCGGGCTGCTGGTCTGCCAGCCAGACAAAAAATCCTTTGCGGGCGGCCGAGCGGATACCGTTGAGATTGCACGAAATAATGCGCATGGAGCCTTCCTGCGGCTAGCGAGAACGGGGTCGGGGGACAGGATCACAGCCGCCGGCACACCAGGGGTGACAGCGGCCGAGCCGTTTGAGCGCCAGGCCCAAGGCGTAGAAGAAGGGATGGAGCTGAAAACACTCGATAGCGTACTGGGAACAGCTGGGCGAAAAACGACAGCCGGCCTGCGGACCGAACACGGCCAGCAGGAGCGGCGATACCAGGCGCTGATAGCCGCGCAGCAGGCCGATCAGACTCCGTCGCCCAATTGCCCCGAAGCCGGCGAGGAGGCCAGAGGTCGCTGTGTCACGCTGATCCACGCGCCCAATCTATCCCAGCCGCGGCCAAAAGGACACCGGCGGCCAGGCTGGGAGAGGCGCCTAATCTTGACAGTCTCAGCTGTGCTGGATAAGAGGGGGAGTAGCAAATTTCAGAGAGGAGGATTACATGGCAACACCTCAACCTGCCGTACTGAACAGGGATATGGGGAAGCACCAATGGTACGTTCATCTGAGTCGTCTGGACGGCGCAGATATGGGTCGGATCAAGGCTGCTGTCTCGCAACTGCGCAAAGACTGCGATGATCAGGGCATCAACCTGACCATCGGTGTTGGTCCCAGCCTATTGTCAGACCTGACGGATGATGTGCCCAACGATTTTCAGCCCTACGAAACCTTTCGGTCTGTTGATGGCAGCGGCAAAGAGGCCAAGGGGACCCAGGAAGAGCTGCTGTTCTGGCTGAACCACGACGACAAAGACAAGGTCTGGAAGACGCAGTATGACGCCCGCGAGGCGCTCAGGGAGGACATGCGCGTCGCCCGCGAGACCATGACCTTCATCTATGGCAACTCCTTTGACATGACCGGCTTCAAAGACGGGACCGGCAACCCTGACCCCGAGCGCGATGTCGAGGTGGCCGTCGTGCCGGACGGCGAACCCGGCGCGGGTGGCAGCTTTATCATCGCCCAGCGCTGGATTCATGACCTGGAGGCGTTTAATCTGCTGCCGGTCGATGAACAGGAAAAAGTCTTTGGTCGGACCAAGGGCGATGAATCCGCCAAGCTGTCCCCCCTGCCGCCCCACTCGCACCTGGCCCACCACGAGCTACGTGAGGGCAAAACGGGCGATGAGAGCACGCCCAAGCGCGACGAGATCTCCCGCCGGTCGACGCCGTATGCCTTCCACGATGGGACGGTCGGCCTGTATTTCATGGCCTTCTGCAAGGCTCAGGCGCCGCTGCGCGAGCGCATGCGGGCCATGTATGGGATAGATGGCCAGGTACGTGACCGGCTGACATCGTACAGCAACCCGGCATCGGGCTCGTTCTATTTTGCCCCGTCGGTCGAGACGCTTGACAAGGCGCTGTCGTAGCGCAGCACTCCGCCTCGCAGCAAACGGGGTCTCCTATGGGGGAGGCCCCGTTTTTTTGGCTCAGCATTTTTCCAGACTGAACACTGCGGTCGTCGCCCGCAGATTCTTATAGCGGATATTTTTCAGGCGGCGCGTGTGGGCCAGATAGCGCTCCTGCGTAATACGCACCCCCAGCCGGCGGCAGAAGTCGCCAAAATCGGCCACCGTGAAGGCCTGCCAGCGGGGCGTCTCGTGCCAGCGTTCGGGCAGGTCGGAGGCGTGCGGAATACGCCCGGTCAGCAGCAGCTCAAACCGGCACCGCCAATAGCCCCAGTTGGGAAAACTGACAATCGCCTGTTTGCCGACCCGCAGCATCTCCTCGACGATCATGGCCGGATCGTCCAGAAACGGCAGCGTCTGGCTCAGGATCACATAGTCGAAACTGGCCGCCGGATAATCGGCCAGTCCCTCTTCGAGGTTGCCCTGGCGCACGCTCAAACCGCGCCGGACGCAGGTCAGAACCCCAGCCTCGCCCAGCTCAATGCCCCGTCCAGTCACCTGTTTCTCACGGACGAGATACTCCAGCAGGGCACCGTCCCCACACCCCAGGTCAAGAATACGGACCTGGGAGGGGACCAGCTCGGCAATCACCAGCAGATCGGAACGCAGACCGACAGGGTTCACGGAGCGGCCTGGGGGCAGAACGCGCGAAGCGGCTGCACCCTCATGCGGCCACCCCGGTCTTCCGCCCTTTGTGATTGCGGGTCGGCGGATGGGACGAGGGGCCGGCGGGCAGAGCGATGTCCTCATCGTGGACCAGGCGGTCAAGAAAACTGCCGAGTAAGCTGGTCATGGTCTCGACTTCGAGCAGAAACGCGTCGTGTCCCCACGAACTCTGCACGTCGAGATAGGTGACATCGGCCCCGGCGGCGGTCAGCGCGCTGACCAGCTCCTTGCTGTGATAGCTCGGATACAGCCAGTCGCTGGTAAAGCTGACGACCAGGTATTTGAGCGCGGCCGAGTTGGCAAACGCGGCGGCCAGGGAACCGGTCGCGGCGCTCAGGTCGAAATAGTCCATCGCCTTGGTGATATACAGATAGCTGTTGGCGTCAAACCGACGGGTAAAATTATTGCCCTTGTATTTCAGATAGCTCTCAACCTGAAACTCGGTCCGAAATTCATAGCCGTAGCGGACGCGGTCCTGCAAACGGCGGCCGAACTTCTGCTGCATGGACTCTTCGCTCAAATAGGTAATGTGGCCGACCATCCGGGCCACCGCCAGCCCGGCGTCGGGCTTGACCTCGGCGTCATGATAATCGCCGTTATTCCAGGCCGGGTCGGCGTAAATGGCCTGGCGGCCGACCTCGCTCAGCGCGATCAGCATCGGGCTGTGGTGGGCCGTGGTGGCGATCGGGATGGCCGCCCGGACGCGCTGCGGATACGCGGCCGCCCACTCCAGGGCCTGCATACCGCCCATGGAGCCGCCGGCCACGCATAGCAGCTGGTCAATCTCCAGGTAATCCACCAGCCGAACCTGGGCGCGAACCATATCGCCTATGGTCACCACCGGGAAACGCATGCCGTACGGCGTCTGGGTGGCCGGATCGATATGGGTCGGACCGGTCGAGCCGTAACAGCCGCCCAGGACGTTGCTGCAGATGACAAAGAACCGGTCGGTATCGAAGGCTTTGCCCGGTCCGATGCAGTCGTCCCACCAGCCCAGACGCCCGTCCTCGGGCTCGTAGTGGCCGGCGGCGTGGGCACTCCCGCTCAACGCATGGGTGATCAGAATGGCGTTCGAGCGGTCCGCGTTCAGCTGGCCATAGGTCTCATAGGTGAGGCTGACCGGGCTCAGCGTAGCCCCGCTGTCGAGCGGAAACGGCTGCTGCTGGGCGAAGGTGAATTGGTGCGGCTGGACAGCGCCGACATCGCCAGTACTGCTCATGGGTTGTCTCGGTCAGCTCTCCGCCGGAGCGCTAGCTGCTGGCCGTCCTGAGGGCTTGGTCCAGGTCCCACACAATGTCATCAATGTCTTCTATACCGACACTCAGCCGGACGAAATCGGGCGACACCCCGGCGCTCAGCAGCTCGTCCTCGTTGAGCTGGCTGTGGGTCGTACTGGCCGGGTGAATGGCCAGGCTCTTGGCATCCCCGACATTGGCCACATGACTGTGGAGTGTGAGGCTGTTGATGAAGGTCTCGCCCGCCACACGCCCGCCCCTGATCCGAAAGCCCAGGATCGATCCGGCGCCGCGGGGGAGATATTTCTGGGCTCTGGCGTGGTCCGGATGCTGGGCCAGACCGGGAAAGGCGACCGACTCGACCCCGGGGTGGGTGTCGAGAAACTCGGCCACCTGCTGGGCGTTTTCGACATGCCGCTGCATACGCAGACTCAGCGTCTCAACCCCGAGCAAGGTGGTGAAACTGTCAAACGGCGCCTGGCAGCCACCCACGTCGCGCAGGATCTGCACGCGAGACTTGAGAATCATGGCCGGGGCGCCCAGGTCGGCGTACACCAAGCCGTGGTAGGACGGGTCCGGTTCGGTGAAATTGGGGAAGCGTCCGCTGCGCCAGTCAAAATTGCCGCCGTCAACAATCGCCCCTCCAATCGCCGTGCCGTGCCCACTCAGAAACTTGGTCGTGCTGTGGGTCACAATGTGCGCCCCCCACTCAAACGGCCGGCACAGGTAGGGCGTGGCAAAGGTGTTGTCCAGCATGAACGGCACGCGCTTGGTCCGCGACACCTCGGACACCTCGTCGAACGGGAAAACCGTAATGTCCGGGTTGCCCAGGGTCTCACCGTACAGAATCTTGGTGTTGGGCTGGACCGCAGCGGCAAACTCCTCGGGTTTGGTCGGATCGACAAAGGTCGTCGTAATCCCCATGCGCGGAAAGGTGTGGGTGAACTGGTTATACGTCCCGCCGTACAGGCGGCTACTGCTGACGATATGATCGCCCTGCCCGCACAGGGCCATGATAGCCATCATCTGGGCCGCGTGGCCGCTGCTGGAAACCAGGGCGCCGACCCCGCCTTCGAGCGAGGCCAGGCGCTGCTCCAGGACATCGTTGGTCGGATTCATGATGCGGGTATAGATATTGCCGGGCTCTTTGAGAGCAAACAGGTCGGCCGCGTGCCCGGTGTCTTTGAACTGATAGGAGGTCGTCTGGTAGATCGGCACCGCCCGACTGCCGGTGGTTGGATCGGGCTGTTGGCCGGCGTGCAGCTGACGGGTGCTGAATCCGTATTGGCGATCCTTCGTCTGGTTGGCACTCATGCGTTATTCTCCCTCGTGATGCCAGGCTCGGCCGCGCCCCTCTTGCCAAGGTAGCTGGCGTTCGTCCGAGTATAGCGGGAGAAGACGCGGGGCAGCAAGACGCTGACTGTTGCGGCCCGCGTTGCGGGACCCGGTACGGCTGGCTATGATGCCCCCATCGACCTGCCACCCACATGCGAAGGAGGATCCCATGCCAGGTAAATTCTGTGTTTCTCTCACCCACGCCAAAGACAACCCGGATAAAGCCACCGTCGCCTTTGTGATTGCCAATGCCGCAGTCGGCTCCGACCAGAAAACCCTGGTATTCTTGAGTACCGAAGGCGTGCGTCTGGCCGTCAACGGCTATGCCGACGATATCCGTGAAGACGGCTTTCTGCCCCTCAAAGAGCTGATGACGAACTACGCCGAGGCCGGCGGGACGATCTATGTGTGCTCGCCGTGCTTCAAGAAACGGGGCCTGGACGAGAACAGTCTGGTGCCGGGGGCGAAGATCGTCGGCGGGGCCAAGCTGATCGAGTATCTGGCCGACGGCACGCCGTGTGTGTCGTACTGATCCGAATCGTTCTCCCGTTTGCCGCCGTAGCTCAGAGACGAGGGCCCAGGAGTCATGGCAATGGATGAGCACCCGTACCAGCCGCACGACAGTTTTGACGGTGGCGATCTCGACTGCGGAAACGGCCTGCTGCTGCTGATCCGCAAACATATCGATCCGCTCACCCCCGGCCAGCTGCTCGAGATCCTGTCAACCGAATCCTCGGTCGTCGAAGACCTGCCGGCCTGGTGTCGTCTGACCAAGAATGAGCTGGTGTCCCATATCCGGCGCGGCGGGCAGAACAGTTTTCTGGTCTCCAAAGGGCCGCATCACAAGCCGGCCGACCGGGCGCCTACACCGTCACCTGTCCAGAAGAATCGGCACAAAAAAACGCGAACGCCGCGCACGGACAGGGAACCGGCGCCGATCACCCAGCCGATCAAAGAGGTGGTCATTCCCGACCGGCTGCCGGCCCCCCAGCCCGCTCCGGCCATTGCCCCGCTGTCGGTCATGAACATCGGGAGCTGGCCACGTCCGCCGTGGTTGCTGCGGGCGCTGAACGACCATCTCGAAGGGCGGATGCCGGACGACGAATTTTCCCGCACGGCCGAAGACGCGGTGCGGCTGGCGGTTGCCGCCCAGCAGCGGGCCGGGGTCCAGGTCGTGACCGACGGCGAGCAGCACCGCGACAACTACGCCAGCTTTGTGGGTGGCCTGCTCGACAACTGTCAGCTGATCCCCATCACCGACCTGCTGCCCTATGTTGACGATCCGCACGAATTTGAGCGCGAGCTGCGCGCCCTGGACGTGCCGGCCGGCAGAGTCCGCCATCCCGCAGTGTTCGGCCCCCTGGGGCGCAGCCGTTCGCTCACCGTTCACGAGGCCGAGTTCTTGCGGGGTCTGACCCCGGCGCCGCTGAAAGTCGCCCTGCCCGGCCCCTACCTGTTGACCCGGACGATGTGGATGGAGTGTATCTCAGACCGGGCCTACGACACCCGTGAAGACCTCGCCACCGACATCGTCCGGGTGCTGCGCGAGGAGGTGCATCATCTGCTGGCCGCCGGCGTGTCCCTGGTCCAGCTCGACGAGCCGGTTCTGACCGAGGTCGTCTTCAGCGGCACGCTCACCAACCGCACCTTCATGTGCGGTGCCCTGGGAGAAAAACGCGAACCCGCAGCCGAACTCGCCTTCGCCGAATCACTCATTCGACAGGTCGTCGCCGGTCTGCCACGCGAACGCCTGGGCATACACATCTGTCGCGGCAACTGGACCCCGGACGAGAGCGTTGCTCTGGCCGGCGACTATGTGCCGCTCATCCCGCTCCTGCAAAAGCTGCCGGTGGGGACGTTTTTCCTCGAAATGTGTACCCCGCGGGCCGGTGATATGGAAATCCTGGCCGCGCTGCCGGCCGAGGCGCGCATCGGCGTCGGCGTGGTCAACCAGAAGCATCAGACCACGGAAAGCCTTGAGGAGGTGCTGGCCAAGGCTGAGCGCGCCGTGGCCCTGTTCGGACCGGAACGGGTGCTGCTCAACCCGGACTGCGGCTTTGCCACCTTTGCCGACAACCCCATCGTTTCGGCCCAGCAGGCCGAGCACAAGCTGGCGGTCATGGTCGAAGCCGCAGCCCGGCTGCGGGAGCGCTATCCGCTGTAGGAGACGAAAACATGACACAGCTCCGCATAGAGGGTGAGGTTTCCTCCCCCCACACTTTCAGCTTCAACGACCTGACTCGGCTGCCCGACCAGATCGCCGATGTCGGGCAGTTTGTTCCCGGCCGTGACGGCGGCGGGGTTCGCCTGCGGTCTCTGCTCGAGCGGGTCAGCCCTGCGGACAGCGCTCGGTATATTACCCTCGAATCCAGCGACGGAAAATTTTCGGCCAGCCTGCCGATCACCGCCGTGCAGGACGCCATTGTGGCCTATCGGCTGGGGGATGCACCGCTGCCGCCCAAAAAAGGCGGCCCGTTCCGCTTCTTTATTCCCAATGTCGAGGAGTGTGCGGTTGGCGAGGTTGACGCGTGTGCCAACGTCAAATTTCTGGGTCGCCTGCACCTGAGCCATGAACCCGGCCGGGATGTTCGTCCGACCAGCCCGGCATCACACCAGGCCCACCACGACCAACCGGGCCATGAGCACCTGCCCAAAGACTAGGCCATGCCTCTCGATGTACCACCAGCCAAGGCCGGCGTCGTGGCCACCCGCCCCACGGCCACGGCCGAGCCCGAGGTGTTGCTGATTACCAGCCGCAAACACCCCCGTAGCTGGATTTTTCCGGTCGGCACGGTCGAGCCGGGAGAAAGCCTGGAGCAAGCAGCCGCCCGGGAGTGTGCGGAGGAGAGTGGCTATACGGTTGAGGTCGGCCGCCTGTTGGCCACGCTCAGGGTGGCAGGCGAAGCCGGAGGAGCGGCGACGCCATTTTTTTTCTTTGCCGCCAGCGTCACCGGCGAGGGCGCGACGTATGAAACCGCCCGCCGACGGCGCTGGGTCGGGTTGTCACAGCTTGTCGAGAGTGTAGCCGAGGTGTTCAGCCCGGTGGCCCGGGCTGCGGTCGAACACTGGACCCCGGACAGACCGTCCGTTACTCGCACACCCTAGATTCAGACCCGCCCCCGTCCGTGTGACGGACCCGCCTCTGCCGCCTATTCCTTCTACTCTTGGGTCACTACTCTTGGGTCTACTCTTGGGTCACCCGCAGGACTTCGGCCACCGTAGTCAGGCCCTGGCCCACCGTCCGCCAGCCGTCGTCGCGCAGCACGCGCATCTCCTGGGCGGCAATGGCCCGGTTTTTGATCACGTCGGCCGAGGCGCGTTTGAGGATCAGCGGGCGGATGTCTTCATCGACGGTCATCAGCTCGAAGATGCCCCGCCGACCGTGATAGCCGGTGTTGGCACAGGCCTCGCAGCCGACCGCGTCGTAGGACAGGGAAGGAGCGGGCGCCGTACCGTTGGCGACACCGTTTGCCCCAAGCCCCTGCTCCTCAAGCTCAAGCCCGCTATGGCTGGGGCGGCGGCACTGGCGGCATAATGAGCGGACCAGGCGCTGGGCCATCACGCCCAGCAGCGAGGAGGCCAACAGATAGTCCTCAACCCCCATCTCCAGGAGTCGAGTGACCGCCCCGGCAGCATCGTTGGTGTGCAGGGTCGAGAACACCAGGTGACCGGTCAGCGCGGACTGAATCGCAATCTCGGCGGTTTCGTAATCACGAATTTCACCGATCATAATGACGTCCGGGTCCTGGCGCACGATAGAACGCAGCCCCGAGGCAAAGCTGAGGCCGATTTGGGGTTTGACGTGGACCTGGTTGACACCGCTCAGTTGGTACTCGACCGGGTCCTCAATGGTAATGATCTTTTTGTCGGGAGAGTTGATTTTGTCCAAAGCCCCGTACAGCGTAGTCGTCTTTCCGCTGCCGGTCGGTCCCGTCACCAGGATCATGCCGTAGGGCTTGGCAATAAGGGTCTCGAACAATTCCAGGGTATCGGTCGGGAAGCCTAAGGATTCGAGGCTGAGCGTGATACTGGAGCGGTCGAGAATACGCAGGACAACGCTCTCCCCGTACAGCGTCGGCAGGGTCGAGACCCGCAGGTCCACCTCACGACCTAGCATGCGCAGTTTGATCCGCCCGTCCTGGGGCAGGCGGCGTTCGGCGATATCCAGCTTGGCCATCAGCTTGACGCGCGAGATGAGGGCGGCCTGCATCCAGCGCGGCGGAGACTCAATATCGTGCAAGATGCCGTCAATGCGGTAGCGGACACGCAGTTCCTTCTCAAACGGCTCAATGTGGATATCCGAGGCCCGCTGCTCCATCGCCCGAGAGATCATGACGTTGACCAGGCGGATGACCGGGGCCTCGCTGGCCAGGTCGCGCAGATGGGCGACAACGTCCTGATCCTCTTCGAGATAGCCGCCCTCTCCGTTCTCAGCCTCCAGCCTATCGGGCGGCCCGTCGCCCTCGGTGTCGTAGGCGCTCAGCGCGTCGAGCAGCTCACGTTCGCGCGCCAGCCGGCGCACCACACGCAGACCGGTCGCCTTCTCCAGGGCTTCGACCGCGTCGACATCCCCCGGGTCGGCCATGGCGGCGACGAGCTGGCCGTCCTCGACACGCAGCGGGCAGATGCGTGCCTGGCGAAAATAGGCCGGGTTAATGGAGTCGAGGGCGGGAGGATCCTGCGGAAAGTCGCGCACTCCGATCAGCGGCGCCCGGTAGTAGTCGGCCAGCACGGGCAGCAGATCGTCCTCAGACATGAAGCCGAGTTCGAGCAGCAGACGCTCCATGGGCTCGCCACGTTCCTGCTGGACCAGCTGGACCCGACGCAGATCGTCGGAGGACAGCTTGCCGGTCGCCAGCAGCAACTCATCGAGCCGACTCATCACGCACCACCCTAGTAAATCAGCGACCCCAGGCGCTCCCAGCGCACCCAGCGGTCGGCCCCGTCCCAGGACCAGTAGATCAGAAAGGCTTTGCCCTTGACATCGTGCACATCGACAAAGCCCCAAAACCGGCTGTCGTGGCTGTGGTCGCGGTTATCACCCATTACAAACAGCCGGTTGGCCGGGACGCGAATCGGCCCAATGTTATCGCGTGGCCCCGGCCGTTCCTGATCGGCTTCGGCGAAGGTGGCGTACGGGTCCTCGGCTGGCCGGCCGTTGATGAACAGTTGTTTACGGCGGATCTCGACCGTATCTCCGCCAACCGCCACCACCCGTTTGATGAAGTCTTTGCTGCTGTCTTTGGGGTAGACAAAGACAATCACGTCACCGCGCCGGGGTTGCCCCCACTGAACGAGGGGCAGATCGAGAGGGTACGGTAGACGCAGCCCGTACAGAAACTTGTTGACCAGGATGTGATCGCCGACCTGGAGGGTTGTCAGCATCGAACCCGAGGGGATTTTGAAGGCCTGGACGATGAAGCTGCGGATGAACAGGGCCAGCAGCAGGGCCACCAGCAGGGCTTCGGTGTATTCCCGAACAACGGACTTTTGCCTGAGCCGAGCCCGCGAGGCGGCCACCGGCTTGTCTCCGGCAGTCGGAGGGTCCGGCTCAAGGGCGACCCGTGCGGACGGTTTGTGCTTGGCCATAGCCCGCCTAGCGCCCCCGGCACAGACCGTTGGCAAAAGGTGAACGAGGAGTTCTGCTCGACGAGGTGGTCATCATCGTTCCCCTTTTTCGCCAACCCGCAGCAGGGCCAGAAAAGCGTCCTGGGGAATCTCAACCCGTCCGACTTGCTTCATACGCCGCTTCCCTTCTTTTTGCTTTTCTAGCAGTTTTCGCTTACGGGTAATATCCCCTCCGTAGCACTTGGCGGTGACGTTTTTGCGCAGCGCTTTGACGCTTTCGCGGGCGATGACCTTGTTGCCGATGGCCGCCTGGACCGCCACCTCAAACATCTGGCGCGGAATCAGCTGGCGCATTTTCTGGACCAGCTCACGCCCCCGGCTGTAGGCCTGATCGCGGTGGACGATCAGCGACAGGGCATCGACGATGTCGCCGTTGATGCGCACATCGAGCTTGACCAGATCGGCCGGCCGCAGGTCCAGCAGCTCGTAGTCGAGCGACGCATACCCTCGGGTAACCGACTTGAGGCGGTCGTGAAAGTCAACCACGACCTCGTTGAGCGGCAGCTCGTACAAGACCATGACGCGTTGGGGAGCCGGGTATTTCAGCTCGCGCTGGACGCCACGCCGTTCCTGACACAGCTGGAGGACATTGCCGAGATAGTCGGTCGGGACGTGGACGGTGGCCAGAATGAACGGCTCTTCGAGCGCCGCAATCTCCTGGACCGGGGGCAGCAGCGCCGGATTATCGACGAGCAGCGCTTCGCCGTCCAGCGTCCGCACCCGGTATTCAACCGTCGGCGTGGTGGTGATCAGATCCAGACCAAACTCGCGCTCCACGCGCTCCTGGACGATTTCCATGTGCAGCAGGCCCAGAAAACCGCACCGGAAGCCAAACCCGAGTGCCAGGGAACTCTCTTTCTCATAGCTCAGCGAGGAGTCGTTCAGCCGGAGTTTTTCCATGGCGTCGCGCAGCGCGTCATACTGGTGGGACTCGACCGGATAGAGGCCGCTGAACACCATCGGCTTGACCTCCTTGAAGCCGGCCAACGGCTGTCGGGTCGGCCGCTCAGCGTCGGTGATCGTATCCCCGACCCGGGCCTCGGTCACCGTCTTGATGTTGGCCATCACAAAGCCCACCTCGCCGGGCCCCAGCGCGGACACGGCCAGCGGTCGCGGGGCAAACACGCCGATCTGGCCGACCTCATAGACCGTACCGGTTGAGACGAACTGGATACGCATTCCGGCCCGCAGCACGCCGTCAAAGACACGCACCTGGACCACCGCGCCCTGGTAAGGGTCGAACCAGCTATCAAACACCAGGGCGCTGAGCGGCCGCCGGGCGTCGCCCTGAGGCGGGGGAACCGTCCGCACAATTCCTTCCAGCACCTCGGGAATCCCGCGCCCGTGTTTGGCGCTGGCCAGAACGGCCTCGCTGCCGTCCAGACCGATCACGTCCTCCAATTCGGCTCGCACGCGTTCGGGCTCGGCGCTGGGCAGGTCTATTTTGTTGATGACCGGCAGAATTTCCAGCGAGTGGTCCAGGGCCAGATAGGTATTGGCCAGGGTCTGGGCTTCTACCCCCTGGGCGGCATCAACAACCAGAATGGCGCCCTCGCACGCCGACAGGCTGCGCGACACCTCGTAGGAAAAGTCAACATGGCCGGGGGTATCGATCAGATTCAGGCAGTAGGTCTCGCCGTCCTGGGCCTGGTAGCGGAGGCGCACCGTCCGCGCCTTGATCGTAATCCCCCGCTCCTGCTCCAGATCCATGGTATCCAGAAACTGGGTCGCCTCTTCGCGCTCGCTGATCGAACCCGAATATGACAGCAGCTTGTCGGCCAGCGTCGATTTGCCGTGATCGATGTGGGCGACAATGCTGAAGTTGCGAATCAGGCTGCTGTTCATGACGTCCCGCTATCCGTCCTGCCGGTCTCGAAAGAAGGCCACCGTCCGCTCCAGCCCATCGACGACCGCGACCTGCGGACGCCAGCCCAGTATCTGCGCGGCGCGATCCCCGGCCAGGACACTCCGGCGTTGCTCTCCGGCCTGGGCCGGTCCATGTTGCTCGGCGGCCCCGGCCCCAGTCAGGCGACGCAGCTGCCGAAACAGCGTGTTGACGCTGGTCTCCCGTCCAGTACCAATATTCAGCGCACCCGTATAGTCCACTCCCAGCGCCGCCACATTCGCCCGCGCAACGTCGTGAACAAACACATAGTCGCGCGTCTGCTCGCCGTCGCCATGAATCACCGGCTGTTCTCCGGCCAGCAGGCGCTGGCTGAAAATCGCCACCACCCCGGCCTCGCCGTGCGGGTCCTGGCGCGGTCCGTAGATGTTGGCGTAGCGCAGCGCAATATACGGCAGCCCATATTCGGCATGATAGAAAGACAAATACTGCTCGCCGCTCAGCTTGCTCACGCCGTAGGGGCTGATCGGCCGGGTGGGATGACTTTCATCGGCCGGAAACACCTGCTGCTCACCGTACACCGTTCCGCCCGACGAGGCAAAGATGATCTTGGTCACCCCGGCCTGGCGGGCGCCTTCGAGCACGTTCAGCAGACCGAGGATATTCACCCGGGCGTCAAACAGCGGATCGGCCACCGAACGCCGCACGTCCATCTGGGCGGCGTGGTGGTTGACGACCTCGATTTTTTCTTCACGCAGAAGATGCCGCACGTCCGGGTCTTGAATGGCAGCTCGGACAAAACGCGCCCGGGGGTGGAGGTTTTCGCGCTTGCCGGTCGATAGGTCGTCAACCACAACAACCGCATGACCGGCTGCAATATAGGCGTCCACAACATGGGAGCCGATAAAGCCCGCCCCCCCGGTCACCAAAATCCGCATGCCTGCTCCTCTTGTCCCGTCCCCGCCTAGTCGTGGTCGAGCCTGTCCCGAAAATAGGCGATGGTCTGTCTGAGTCCGGTTTCGAGGGGTACTTGGGGTTGCCACTCCAGCACACGCCGCGCCAGACGAATATCCGGTTGGCGAACCTGAGGATCGTCGGCCGGCAGCGGTCGGAAGGCAATCCGGCTGCGGCTGCCGGTCAGGGAGATAATCAGCTTGGCAAAATCCAGCACCGACATCTCCTGGGGATTGCCGAGATTGACCGGTCCGTCATAGTCCGAGCGCAGCAGCCGGCAGATCCCCTCGACCAGATCCGTCACAAAGCAAAAGCTACGGGTCTGGCTGCCATCGCCATACACGGTCAGGTCCTCGCCCCGCAGAGCCTGGGAAATAAAATTGGGCACCACCCGACCGTCTCTGAGCCGCATCCGCGGCCCATAGGTATTGAAGATGCGCCCGATGCGCGTCTCAAGGCCGTGGCTGCGCTGATAGGCCATGACCAGCGCTTCGGCGAAGCGTTTGGCCTCGTCGTACACCCCGCGCGGCCCGATGGGATTGACGTTGCCCCAGTAGTCCTCTGTCTGGGGATGGACGAGTGGGTCGCCGTAGACCTCGGAGGTCGAGGCCAGAAGCAGACGGGCGCTCTTCTCTTTGGCCAGGCCCAGCGCCTTATGCGTGCCGAGCGAGCCGACCTTGAGGGTCTGAATCGGCAATTCCAGGTAATCGGTCGGACTCGCCGGGGAGGCGAAGTGGAGGATCGCGTCCAGCTCGCCCTTGACGTACAGATACGTTGTCACATCCTGGGGGATGAAGGAAAAGCGGGCGTCGGCAAACAGATGGGCAATATTATCGGCCTTGCCGGTCACCAGGTTATCGATGCAGATGACCTCGTGCTCCTCGGCCAAAAAGCGCTCGCATAGATGCGAACCGATAAAGCCCGCCCCACCCGTTACGACAATACGTGCCATGGCCGCCTCAGGCTGCGGACGCCGTATCCGGGGAGGTATGGCCGACGGCCCGACGGCCAACCGCATAGTAGCGAAAGCCCGCCTGGTCCATCATCCTCGGCTCGTACAGATTGCGGCCGTCAAAAATGATCGGTGTCTTCATCACCGCCCGCATGCGGGCAAAGTCCGGCCGCCGAAACTCGTTCCACTCGGTGACAATCAGCAGGGCATCCGCCTCGTCCAGGGCCTCGTAATTGCCCCGGTGGTAGGACACGCGCGCACCGAACAGCTGACGCGCCCGGTCGAGCGCCTCCGGGTCGTGCACCGCCAGGCTGGCCCCGGCGGCCAGCAGCGCCTCGACGATGACCAGCGACGGGGCTTCGCGCATATCGTCGGTGCGGGGCTTGAAGGCCAAACCCCAGATGGCCAGCCTGCGTCCGCTGAGATCGGTGCCGAAGGTCTGCTGGACCTTGTCGACCAACAGCCGCTTCTGCCGGGCGTTGACCGCCTCAACGGCTTTCAGCAGCGAGAAGTCCACGCCGTGGTGTTCAGCCATCTGGATGACCGCCCGCACGTCTTTGGGGAAGCACGAGCCACCGTAGCCAACGCCGGGAAACAGAAAGGCCTGCCCAATCCGCCGATCAGAGCCCATGCCGCGCCGCACCTCGGCCACATCGGCCCCGGTTTTTTCGCACAGCCGGGCGATTTCGTTGATAAACGAAATACGGGTGGCCAGAAACGCGTTGGCCGCGTACTTGGTCATTTCTGCGCTGCGGTTGTCCATGACCAGAATCGGATTGTCGGTGCGGACAAACGGGGCGTACAGCTCCTGCACGACGGACAGGGCGCGCTCGTCAGCGCCGCCCAGGACAATCCGGTCGGGCTTCATGAAGTCTTCAACAGCCGCCCCTTCCTTGAGAAACTCGGGATTCGAGACAATGTCGAACGGATGCGCGGTGAGCGCCGCCATCGCCTGCCGGACCGTCTGAGCCGTCCCAACCGGGACCGTACTCTTGAGGACCACAATCCGATAGCCCGGCATGGCGCCGGCAATGCTCTGAGCGGCCTCGACCACCATCTGGACATCGGCCGAGCCGTCGCCGTCGGACGGCGTGCCCACGGCGATAAAGCACACCAGACTGTCCCTGACCGCTGCGGCCAGGTCGGTCGAAAACCGCAGCCGGCCGTCTGTGGTGTTGCGTTGCAGCAGCTCGGCCAGACCGGGTTCGTAGATCGGCACCCGGCCGGCGTTCAGCTCGGCGATCTTGTGCCGGTCGATATCCACACACACCACCTCATTGCCGCTCTCGGCAAAACAGGTTCCCGCCACCAGTCCCACATAGCCGGTCCCAATAACACACAGCCGCATAGTCTCTCCTGCCCCCGGAGCCGACGGCTCCCGGTTCTCATTCCAACACGTCTTTAATCCAGTAGATGGGCTTCTCCTGGCTCTCGTGGTAGGTGCGGATCAGCATCTCGCCGATCAGTCCCATGGTCAGGAACTGGACACCGGTTACGATCAGCAGCAGACCGAGCAACAGCAGCGGACGGTTGGACAGCTCAACGGCAAAGAACAGACGCTGCACCCCCAGGACGGTCGTAATGAGGCCGCCGACCAGCAGCGACACAAAGCCCAGCAGACCGAATAAATGGCTCGGGCGGGTGGCATAGCTCGACAGAAACTTGACCGTCAAGAGATCCAGGATCACCCACAGGGTCCGCGCCAGACCGTATTTGGAAGTCCCACGGGTGCGCGGGTGATGAGTGACCGGCATCTCGGTAATCGTTGCCCCCAGATCGCGGGCCAGGGCCGGGATGAAGCGGTGCATCTCGCCATACAGCTTCAGGTCTTTGGCGATATGACGGCGGAAGGCTTTGAGGGTACAGCCGTAGTCGTGCAGCTTGACCTGGGTCAACAGCGAGATCACCCAGTTGGCAATCTGGGATGGCAGGCGACGCTGCCAAAACGGATCCTGCCGATCAACCCGCCAGCCGTTGACCAGATCGTAGCCCTCGTTGAGCTTGGCCACCAGCTTGGGGATATCGGCCGGGTCGTTTTGCAGGTCGCCGTCCAGCGACACGATCACCTCGCCCCGGGCATGGGCGAAGGCAGCCGCCAGGGCGGCCGTTTGGCCAAAATTCCGCCGAAAGCGCACGACTTTCAGCCAGCTGTAGGCCTGGTGCAGCTCGACCAGGATGTCAGCGCTGCCATCTGTGCTACCGTCATCGACCATAATCACCTCGTGGCTCCAGCTGCCTGCCGACAAGACCTCGGACAGGGTCTGACACAGCGGCCGCAGATTTTCGGCCTCGTTGTAGATCGGCACGACCACCGACAGATATGGCTCTGGGTCGGGGTTGACGGCTGGCGGAGCCGGGGCTGCGGGCTGAGGCGTTGTCGTGTCATGCGTCATGGCTGAGCCGCTCGGAGATACCTGCCGATCAAGAGGTCAAGCTCGCGCTTCAACTCGGCCGGAATCAGACTCCGGTCGGTGATAATGGCGTCTTTCAGCGCCTGGGAGCAGCCACAGGCCTGACGGTCCGGGAGTTGGGCCGCAGCCTCGCGGACGATCTGCTGGGCGGTCGTGACGTTCGTGTTGAGGATCGCCAACACCTCCTCGATCACCACGTCGCCAGCCTCGGTGTTCCAGCAGTCGTAGTCGGTGGCCAGAGCCAGGTTGGCAAAACACAGCTCGGCCTCGCGCGCCAGCTTGGCCTCCTGAAGACTGGTCATGCCGATCACATCGGCCCCCCAACTGCGGTACAGGAAAGACTCGGCCCGGGTCGAAAACTGGGGGCCCTCCATGCACACATAGGTCCCGCCGGCGTGAATCGCCGCCCCGAGTCCGCGACCGACCTCGGCCAACAGCCCCGACAGCGACGCGCACACCGGATCGGCAAAAGACACATGGGCAACCAGGCCGCGACCAAAAAAGGTCCCGATTCGACTCCGGGTCCGATCAATGAACTGATCGGGAATGACCAGATGGCCGGGCGCAATGTCCTGCTTGAGGCTGCCCACCGCCCCGACTCCAATCAGGTATTCCACGCCGAGCTTTTTCATCCCGTAGATATTGGCTCTGAAGTTCAGCTCCGAGGGCAGGACCCGGTGGCCCCGACCGTGACGGGGCAGGAAGACCAGCCGCACGTCGTCAAGCTCGCCCACAAAGTAGTCGTCCGAGGGCGCGCCAAACGGAGTCTCAACCGACACCCATTGGCCGTTGCTGAGCCCGGTCATCTGATACAGCCCACTGCCGCCGATTACACCGAGTGTTGCCATGCCTGTGTCCTTGCAAAGTTGTTCTGAGCGCGCTGTCAGCCCTGGGTCGCCAGCTGGCCGCACGCGGCCAGGACATCTTGGCCGCGGCTTTCGCGTATCGTCGCCAGCACGCCTTTGTCCAACAGGAGCTGGCGAAAACGGTCGATGTGGAGGCGCGGGCTTGACGTAAAATCCGAGCCGGGAAAAGCGTTAAAGGGGATGAGGTTGACCTTGGCGGGTATGCCGTGCAGCAGTTTGACCAGCCGCCGGGCGTCGGTCAGACCGTCGTTCACGCCGGCCAACATGGTGTAGGCAAAGGTCAGACGTCGCCGCGAGCGGGCCGGCAGACTGCGGCACGCGTCGAGCAGCTGCCCGAGGGGATAGCGGCTGTTGACCGGCATCAATCTGGCGCGCAGTTCATCGGTGGTCGCGCTCAGCGAGACGGTCAGATTGACCCGGGTCTCGTCCAACAGACGCTGCATCTGCGGCACCAGCCCAACCGTGGAGACCGTGACCCGGCGGGGAGAAAAATTAAGCCCCCACTCGGCGGTCAGCACCTCAATGGCCTTTACCACCTGATCGTAGTTGGCCAACGGTTCGCCCATGCCCATGAACACGACGTTGGTCAGTTGCTGGTCAGCATCTAGCTCGCGCTGGACCTCCCACACCTGCCCAACGATCTCTCCGGCGGTCAGGTCCCGTACCGGCCGCATCCGCGCCGTAGCACAGAACTGGCACCCCATCGCACAGCCAAACTGGGACGAGATGCACAAGGTTTGACGGCCCGGAGCGGGAATCAGAACACTCTCGATCCGCCGTCCATCGGCCAGACCAAACAGGTATTTGCGCGTCCCGTCGGCGGCGGCCGAGGTCCGCACGCAGGTCAGACGGCCAATCGAAAAGGCTGCGGCCAGCCGTTCCCGCAGGGCGACCGACACATCGCTCATATCGGCAAAGCTGGTGGTCCCGTGCCGGTAGAGCCAGCGCAGGATTTGCCGGGCCCGAAAGGTGGTGTAGCCGTTGTCGAGGCACCACTGCTCAAGTTCGGCCCGGCTGAGTTCTTTAATGTCGTGTGACATTAAGACGTGTGGAGCTCCATCTCCCCAAAGAAATAGGCGATTTCCTGGCGGGCGGTGTCCGGCCCGTCGGAGCCGTGGACGGCATTCTTCTCGATGTCGGTCGCAAAGTCCTTGCGAATCGTCCCCGGCTCGGCCTCGGCCGGGTTGGTCGCGCCCATCAGCCGCCGGTTGGTCTGGATGGCGTCCTGGCCTTCGAGCACCGAGACCAGAATGGGTCCGGACGACATGAAGGTCGTCAGGCTGTCGAAAAAAGGGCGTTCCTTATGGACGGCGTAAAACCCCTGGGCCTCGGCCTTGCTGAGCTGGAGCAGCCTGGCCGCAATGATCTTGAGACCGGCGCGTTCAAACCGAGCCAGAATCTCACCCACAACATTCTTTTGCACGGCGTCCGGCTTGATGATCGACAGGGTACGTTCTTTCATGCTGGTCCTTTCTTCAGCGTCGGGCCAGTGTAGCGGGAGGCCAAAAGGGGGTCAACGCGCCGCCCGGTTCGGAATCTCCCCGTCCGTGTCGCCCCGTTCAGGGCAGATTCAAGGGCGGCGGCGGCGGGGTGAAGTGCAAACCGCACTGACGGTGGGCTTGTTTGACCGCAGCCCAGTCGGGCGTGTCGTCGAGCAGGGCCAGCCCGGTCCGGGCGTGGCACGCTTCGGCATGATAGCCAAGTTGCTCGGCCCTCTCCAGACAGCGGCTAAAAGCGGTCTGGGCGGTTTTGTGTCTGCCCCGCAGCAGCGCCAGCTCGCCTGTCCCCAGCCGGCAGTAGATGCCGCCACGGGCATCCCGGGTTTTCCGGAACAGATCCCGAGCCCGGGCAAAGGTCTGGGCGCTGCGGGGATAATCGCCGCGCATCTTGTGGACGGTGGCCATCGCCCAGACGGTATAGGCAAAGCCGGCGGTATCACCAATGCGGGCGTAGAGCTGCTCGGCCCTGGCAAACAGCTGCATGGCCGTCGCATAGTCGCCCTGCATCCGTGCGGCATTGCCCAGCCCGCAGTAGGAATAGGCGCGCCCATAGGTGTCTTTTTCGGCCTCGAACAGCGCGTTTGCCCGCTGATAATAGTCCTGGGTATCGGCAAAGCGGCCCATCAGGCGCGAAGCGCCGCCCAACCCGCACAGGGCATAGCCGGTACCGGGCTCGTCGCCCTGCTGCTGGGCCAGGACTAAGGCATTCTTGAAATGCCTGATCGCCTTGCGCAAATCGCCACAAAAGCGGTAGGTGCTGCCGAGCGCCCACAGGACGAATCCCTCGCCCTGGGCAGCCTGGGCCTGGCGGTACAGCCGATGGGCGTGCTGGAGATAGGGCAAAGCGCGTTCGGGATTGCCCTGGGCGCGCAGGCTGAGACCGAAACCGGCCTGGCTCTCAGCCAAGCCTTCCGGGTCGTGCAGTGCCTCGGACAGGTTGACCGCCCTGGCATAGGCACGTTTGGCCAGACCGAAGCGTCCCAGCATACGCAGGCAGTCGCCAATGCCGATGCAGGCATCGCGCTCTCCGTCGGGATCTCCCTCGCTGGCATAGACGGTCCGGGCCTGGCGGTAGAGGTCGAGAGCGGCGGCAAAGCGGCTGGCGTGGCGGGCGCGTTCGGCGCGCTCAAACAGGCGCTCGGGGTTCACGAACCGGCCGGCTCCTCGACCGCGATGCCCATCGCCCTGGCCATGGTTACCCCCATCTCGGCCGGGCTGGGAATCGTGTGCACGCCGGCCTGCTCAAAGGCTCGAATTTTTTCTGCGGCCGTGCCCGAGCCCCCGGCAATGATCGCCCCGGCGTGACCCATGCGCTTGCCCTTGGGCGCGGTCTGCCCGGCGATAAAGGCGGCCACGGGTTTGGTCATCTGAGCCTGGATAAAGGCGGCCGCGTCTTCTTCGGCGCTGCCCCCGATTTCACCGATCAGCACCACCCCTTCGGTCTGCGGGTCGTCCTGGAACAGGCGCAGCACATCGACAAAGCCGGTCCCGTTGACCGGATCGCCGCCGATGCCGACGCAGCTGGACTGCCCGATCCCGATCTGGGTCAGCTGATGAACCGCCTCGTAGGTCAGCGTGCCGCTGCGCGACACCACCCCAATGGTGCCCGTCTTGTGAATATAGCCCGGCATGATGCCGATCTTACACTCGCCTGGCGTGATGACGCCGGGACAGTTGGGGCCGATCAGACGGGACGCCTTGCCCGCCATATAGCGTTTGACCCGGATCATGTCCAAAATAGGAATGCCCTCGGTGATGCAGATCACCAGCGGGAGTTCGGCGTCAACCGCCTCAAGAATCGCGTCGGCGGCAAACGGCGGGGGGACATAGATCACCGAGGCGTTGGCGCCGGTTGCGGCTACCGACTCGGCGACGGTATTAAAAATAGGAATGCCCTCAAAATCGGTCCCACCCCGGCCCGGGGTCACGCCGGCCACCATCTGGGTGCCGTATTCCCGGCAGGCCCGGGTGTGGAGCTGACCGGTTGAACCGGTAATGCCCTGGGTGACCACTCTGGTCTCTTTATTCACAAGAATACTCACGCGACTTCTCCACAGGTGAACGCTGAGTTCTTCCTGATAAGGGAGTCATCAGCGTTCACCTTTCTCGTCTGTAGACTACTCAGCCCGCCGCCCTGACCGCCTCAACCGCCTTCTTGGCGCCATCGGCCAAGTCACTGGCCGGAATGATATTGAGTCCCGACTGGGCCAGGATCTGCTTGCCCTGCTCAACGTTCGTGCCCTCAAGGCGGACCACCAGGGGCACCGACAGCTTGACCTGTTTGGCCGCTTCGACCACGCCATCGGCCACCACGTCGCAACGCATGATGCCGCCGAAGATGTTGACCAACACGCCCTTGACCTTGGGATCGGACAGAATGATCTTGAACGCCTCGGTCACTTTTTCGGTCGTGGCTCCACCCCCGACATCCAGAAAATTGGCCGGCTCGGCGCCGTAGTGCTTGATGATGTCCATGGTGGCCATGGCCAGCCCGGCGCCGTTGACCATACAACCGATATCGCCGTCGAGCGCGATGTAACTGAGGTCGAACTTGGAGGCCGCGATTTCTTTTTCGTTCTCTTCCGACACGTCTCGCAGATCGCGAACCTCGGGCTGACGGTACAACGCGTTGTCGTCAAAGCCCATCTTGGCGTCCAGCGCGACCAGATCGTTGTCCTGGGTCAGGACCAGGGGGTTGATCTCGACCAGCGAGGCGTCGGTCTCGATAAAGGCCCGGTACAGGGCTCTGACAAAGGCAACCGCTTTGGGAATCGCCTCCTTGGGCAGGCCCAGACCGTAGGCGATTTTGCGACCCTGAAAGTCGCCGACGCCGAGCGCCGGGTCCACGGCTTCGCGCAAGATTTTTTCGGGCGAGCGGGCGGCGACCTCTTCAATCTCGACCCCGCCCTCAGAGCTGGCCATGACGGTAACGCGCGAGGTGGCCCGATCAAGGACCATGCCCAGGTAGAACTCCTTGGCAATGGCGCAGCCCTGCTCAATAAAGACCTTTTGGACCTCCTTGCCCTCGGGGCCGGTCTGGTGGGTGACCAGGTTTTTTCCCAGCAGGCCGGCCGCGATGTCCCGCGCCTCTTGGGGCGTCTTGGCCAGCTTCACCCCACCCGCTTTGCCCCGACCGCCGGCGTGGATCTGGGCCTTGACCACACACAGCTGCCCGCCCAGCGCCTCGGCCGCAGCCTGTGCCGCCTCGGGCGTGGTAGCCATTTTGCCGTTCAGGACGGCGACGCCGTACTGCCGCAACAGGTCTTTTGCCTGGTATTCATGAATATTCATACGTCCTCACTCTCACGCTCAAAACGCTGGCAAAATGCCAAAATTCGACCAGCCTGTCTAGGGCTTGGCCGGTCCGGACGGTGCTGACCGGGCCTGACGTCGCTTCCGCTCAGCCTCCGACAGGCGGACATAGCGCGGCACCAGTGTTGCGACATCGTCCGACTCGCCGGCCCGCAGCCTCGGCAGCGCCAAACGGGCCACCGCCACACCGCTGGAATGACAGTCGGTCCACGGCACAAACCGGGCGGCATCACCGTAGCGGTCTCGAATCAGTTCCTGATACGCCTCGGCTCCGTCGCCGACAAACAGACAGGGAGGCGTAATATGCGGCCACAGCTCATCCGGCGCCACAACCATATCGGGGCTCAGCCGTCGCAGCCCACGGTGTTGCTCGCGAGCGAACACGGCCGCGTAGACTTCTTTTCTCCGGGCGTCAAGCAGGGCACACAGCCGTCCCTGCCAATCGCCCACGGTCGTCGCCAGCGCCTCCAGGCTGGACACGCCGACCAGCCTCAGTCCCAGCGCGTAACACAGCCCCTTGGCCGTGCTCAGGCCGACCCGCAGGCCGGAGAAAGAGCCGGGTCCGATTGACACCCCAACCCCGTCCAACTCGCTCAGCCCCACACCGGCCCGTGACACGAGCTGGTGGACGAGCGGCAACAGGATATCCGTGTGCCCGGTCCGAACCTGGCGCGACTCCTCGGCCAGGACCCTCCCGTCACGCATCAATCCGACGCTGGTCAGCCAAGTTGCCGTGTCCAGGCCGAGGACAAGCACGCTTGCGTCTCCCCTGCTGGTGACACAGCTAGCGTACCAGTCGCGCAATATCGTTGTAGAAGACCAGCACGACCAGCGAGATGATCACCACGAAGCCGACGCGCAAGGCCATCTCGCGCGAGCGCAGGCTGGGAGGACGGCCGATGAGCAGCTCAATGAACAGAAAGAGCAGATGGCCGCCGTCCAGAATCGGAATCGGCAGGAGATTGAAGATGGCCAGATTCACATTGATGACGGCGGTGAAGTGCAGGAGGTAGCTCAGCCCGCGCTGGGCCTGCTGGCCGGCCACCTGGGCAATGAGAATCGGTCCGCCCAACTCTTTGGTCGAAACCTTCCCCTGGAGGAGTTGGCCCACAGTCTGCACGATCAGGACGCTGATGGCCCAGGTTTGCTCAGCCCCCAGCACCACGGCGCGGCCGACCGATACCGGTTCCAGACGCGTGTCCGGCATGATACCAATCGCGTATCGCTCACGTCCGTCTTGATCCATCCCCTGGCGCAACTCCGGGCTGACGACCACCTCGAGCGGCTGGGGACTGTCCGCTCGCCTGACCTGCAGGCTGAGTTCTGCCCCACCACTGCTGCGGATGTGTTCGGCCATGTCCTCCCAGGTGTGTACCCGGCTGCCCGCAATGCTCATAATCTCGTCCCCGGGCTGCAGCCCGGCCTGCTGGGCCGGCGAGTCGGGTACGATTCCGCCGACCCTGGCCTCGTCTACCGCAACTGGAATGCCAAAGCTGGCAAAGGCCAGGCCAAACAGGACAAAGGCGGTCACAATATTGGCGCACGGCCCGGCGGCGACAATCAGGAAACGACTCAGCAACGACTGATGGGGAAAGGAGCGCGGGATATCTTCCGGGGCGATTTCCTCGCCCGTTTCTTCTCCAACCATCTTGACATAGCCGCCCAGCGGCACGGCACTGATCAGGTATTCCGTCTCACCCACCGTGCGTCCGACGAGCTTGGGTCCAAAGCCGAGCGAGAACCGCTCGACGCCAACGCCGACCAGCTTGGCCAGGCTGAAATGGCCGAGTTCGTGGACGAACACAATCAGGCCAAAGACCAGGACGACTTTCCAAATCACATCCAGAGTTGACAGATCCATGAGGCTTCCTCATCGCAAGTCACGAACTGGGCTCACAGGGCACCATAGTAATAGATAAAGGCGGCCGGGAAAAGCAAACTATCGGCCCGGTCCAGCAGACCACCGTGACCGGGGAACAGCCGGCCCGAATCCTTTGCCCCGCACGCCCGCTTGACCGCCGATTCGCACAAATCCCCAATCTGGGCCAGGACCGCCAGGACGGCCGCCAGCACGCTCAACTCAGGCCAGCTCCGCTCCGGCAGCAGCCAGACCCAGCCAATCCAGGCCGCCCCCAGACTGCCGAGCAGCGCTCCCCCACTGCCCTCTAGGGTTTTGCCGGGACTGATGTGAGG